>JAPKDI010000096.1 GCA_026421105.1 Alphaproteobacteria bacterium
GCCGGGTTGTAGCCTGTACGCCACCAATCAACGGCAAGCTGCCGGCCGAAACCATTACCGCGATGCACTTCGCGGGGGCGGACGAAATTCACATTCTCGGGGGTGTTCAGGCAGTGGCCGCCATGGCGATTGGCACTGAGACCATTGCGCCCGTCGACATGATCGTTGGGCCCGGCAATGCATTCGTCGCGGAAGCTAAGAGGCAGCTCTTTGGCCGGGTCGGGATCGACCTTCTCGCCGGTCCCACCGAGACACTCATCATCGCGGACGAAACGTCCGACGCGGAGATGTGCGCGACCGATTTGTTGGGCCAAGCCGAACACGGGCCTAATTCACCAGCGATTTTGTTGACCACATCGCGCGCCTTGGCCGAGTCGGTGCCCGGCGAGATCGCGCGCCAGTTGAAGACACTGGAGACTGCCGATGTCGCCAGCGTGGCATGGGAAGAATATGGCCGGATCATCTTGTGCGACACAGTCGATGAGATGGTTAGCAAAGCCGATGAGCTGGCGTCGGAACACGTTCAGGTGTTGACGGTCGATCCGCAATACTTCCTCGATAACATGAAGAATTACGGCGCGCTGTTCCTCGGCAAGGAAACCAACGTGGCCTATGGCGACAAGGTGATCGGTACCAACCACACGCTACCGACGCGGGGCGCTGCTCGCTACACTGGCGGGTTGTGGGTCGGCAAGTTCATCAAAACCGTGACCTACCAACGCTGCACTGAAGAGGCGAGCGTACTAATCGGCGAATACTGCTCGCGGCTTTGTGCGATCGAGAATTTCGCTGGACACAAAGCGCAGGCTGACCTGCGCGTCACCCGCTACGGTAAGAAGGCCGCTGGGTAATGACACGGCGCGCGTGTGCGGCAATTGCTCGGCTGCAAAGGCGAAATATGGGCGCCCGATTCAGGCACCGACACATTGGCCGTCTGCCGGATCGGCGATAAATGAGTACACCTCTCGCGGGCAAAATTGCGGTGGTTACGGGCGGTAGCCGTGGCATTGGCGCTGCAACAGCGCAAGCTCTCGCCGAAGCCGGGGCAACTGTCGTGCTCACCCACCGCGATAGCGGCGATGCCGCCGACGCCGTGGCAGCGGGCCTCCCTGGTGCTGGGCATCGCGCGGTTCAAGCTTCGGTAACCGATAGCGCTTCATTGAATGCGCTCGCCGCCGACATCGCCACCAAAGAAGGGCGTGTCGATGTGCTGGTCAATAATGCGGGTTGGAGCCGAGTGATCGCCCATGGCGATCTTGATGCGCTGGATGACGAGACCTTTGATCACATCATGAGGACAAATGTGCGCGGCACCTTTGCCTGCGTGCGCGCGTTCGGCACGCTCTTGGCAGAGGACGACGGTGGTGTTGTCGTAAATCTCTCCTCAGTTGCGGCGCAGATTCACTTTGGATCGAACATCGCGTATTGCGCCTCAAAGGCAGCCATCGAGTCACTAACTATGACTTTGGCCCGTGCAATGGCCCCAGATGTGCGTGTGGTTGCGGTGGCGCCGGGCGTTGTCGATACCGATTTTACGCGCGCCTGGGACCCGGCGGTTCGTGACGCGCAGACAGCGGCGACCCCATTGCGGCGGTTCGCAACACCAGAAGAGGTCGGTGAAGCGATCTTGGCCGCGGTCGTGCATTTCCCGCATACCACCGGGGCTGTGTTCCCCATCGACGGCGGGCGGCCGCTCGGGACTTAGTCGCCAAGACGCTCGGCGGCTTCTTTCTTGTGTCGCGCCAACGCCATCAGACGACGATCGCGCCACTGCTGACGTTCGACATGCTTATCTAGAGATAACAGCGCACGACGATCCTTGGTCGCCTGCCCGAAGAGCTTCTCGTCCCACGGCCGGGCGTCGTTCTCTTTTGCTACTTGGTGATAGATCGGTCCGTAGCGCCCACAGTAATCCGGCACACCCGCCGGCGCGTTTAGATCAATCGTTTCCATCGGCCCCATAAAGGACCAGCGCAGGCCAAGCCCGTGCTTGACGGTTTTGTCGAGGTCTTCGGTCGATACAAAGCCATCGGCGACGAGCCGCATTGCTTCGTTCAACAGAGCTCCTTGGAGGCGGTTGAGAATAAAACCGTCGATCTCCTTCAAAACGGTGATGGGCTGTTGACCGACCGCCACCATCAGCGCGCGAACCTTGGCAACGCAGGCTTGGTCTGTCCACGGCGCGGGCGCCAACTCGACGAGCGGCACGACGCTGGGCGGGTTGACGGGGTGAGCGACCAACACGCGGTGGCGTCCCTTGAGGTGCTCGCTGAACTCCGAGGCGCGAATGCCGGAGGTCGAACTGCCTATAATGGTGTCAGCAGGCGCGACCGTATCCATCTGCGCATAGAGGTCGCGCTTGAGTTCTAGATCCTCCGGCGCGCTTTCTTGGGCGTAAACCGCGTCTTTGAGGGCGGCAGCAAGATCAGTGGTTGCGGTGATACGCCCCAAGATGGCCTGTGCGTCTTCCTCGACGAGCCCCTCGCGATTAAGGTCGTTCGCCGCCCCGGCAATCAGAACCAGCGCATTTTCAAGCACGCCTGCATCGGTGTCATAAAGCGTGACCGCACGGCCGGCGCGGGCAAAAACGACGGCCCAGGCGCGCCCCACCATTCCGGCCCCGATGACTGCTACTTTTTCCATGTGCCCTCCCCTCGCCGCAGCCACGCCGCGCGCTTTGTCAGTACTGGTAGTATCTAACACACCGCTTGCACCCCTGCGGGCAATCAACATTTCGCCAACCGCGTGATAGCCTGGGCAATATCAACGAGAAAAACAGGACTTTGCATGAGCCACCCGCGCACGCTCTTTCAGAAAATATGGGACGACCACGAGATTCGCGACTTCGGCAACGGGTATTCGTTGCTGCATGTCGACCGCGATATCATGCACGACCTTTTGGGGTCGCTGGTATTCGAACCGCTCGACAAACGCGGGATGAAAATGCCGAACCCGGAGTTGCACTTCGCGACGATGGATCATGGCATCGAAACGGAGTTCGGCCGTACGGATGAGACGAAGATCGCGGGCGGCAAAGCCGGTGTGCAGGGATTACGACGCAAGTGCGAGGAATACGGCATCACGCTGTTCGATCTGGGCGACGACCGCCAAGGTATCGTGCACGTCTTCGCTCCAGAGCAAGGAATCGCGTTACCCGGCAGCACGTTGATCTGCGGTGATTCACATACCTCAACGATCGGGGGTCTGGGCGTCCTGGCGTGGGGCGTCGGGCTGACCGAGATTGAACACGTGTTAGCGACCCAAACCATCGTGGCGCAAAAACCCAAGACCATGCGGATCACTTTTGAAGGCAACGTCGCACCGGGCGTCACCGCCAAAGACATGATCCTCTACACAATCGGCCAACTCGGCGCGAACGCGGGCAATGGCCATGTTGTGGAGTATGCCGGCGAAGCGGTCCGCGCATTATCGATCGAGGCGCGGCTGACAATGGCTAACATGTCCATCGAAATGGCCGCGCGGTACGGCATGATCGCAGCTGACGACACGACGTTCGAATACCTCAAAGGCCGCCCCTTCTCGCCCAAAGGCGAACAGTGGGACCAAGCGGTGGCGTACTGGCGCACGTTGCCGACAGACGACGGCGCTGTTTTCGACCGCGAAGAGATCATTGATGCGACCAAGATCGGACCCATGATCACCTGGGGCACCAGCCCGCAGGATGTGATCGGGGTGGACGGCTATGTGCCGGACCCCATCAAGGCCGGCGACGCCGATAAGAAGGCCTACCTTGAACGCGCCCTTGCCTATACCGGGCTTACCCCCGGCGCAGCCATCGAGGACACGCCAATCGATGTTGCCTTCATCGGTTCGTGCACTAACGCACGCATTTCCGACCTGCGTGCCGCGGCGAGCATTCTGAAAGGCCGCAAGGTTGCCGACGGCATTCAGGCCTGGTGTGTACCGGGATCGGGCCTTGTGAAGAAAGAAGCCGAAGCCGAAGGGCTCGACAAAATCTTCAAAGACGCGGGCTTTGAGTGGCGCGAACCGGGCTGCTCCATGTGCGTCTCACTGGGCGGCGATAAGTTCAAGCAGGGTGGTCGAGCTATCTCGTCGACCAACCGGAACTTTGAAAACCGGCAGGGCGTCGGGGTACGCACGCATCTGGCGAGCCCCGAAATGGTCGCGGCCGCCGCCGTTACCGGCAAGATCACCGACATCCGAAAACTGGCGAGCTAGACATGACCGAGAGCTTTACCACCCTCACCGGGACCGCCGTCCCGTTGCTGCGGAACAACATCGACACCGACGCCATTTTGCCGAGCCGGTTCCTGACCCGGATCAATGAAACCGGTAAGGACGGCTTTGGCGGATTTCTATTTGGCGATTGGCGCTACGAGAAAGACGAGAAAACGCCCAAGCCAGATTTCGTGCTGAATGCGCCGCATTACTCGGACGCCAAGATATTGCTGGCGCGCGACAACTTCGGGTGCGGCTCGTCGCGGGAGCACGCGGTATGGGCGTTGAAAGGTTTCGGCATTCGCTGCGTGATCGCGCCGTCGTTTGGCGAGATTTTTTTCAACAACTGCTTCAAGAACATGGTGCTGCCGCTGGTCCTAGACCAAGCCTCCATTGAGGCGATTTCTGCACAGATCGCCGAGGGGCAACGCGAGGTATCTGTCGACCTCAAAGCGCAAACGGTCACCGCACCAGATGGCACGACGTACACATTTGAGATCGACGCCGCGCGCAAGGACGCCTTACTGAAGGGTCTAGATGCGATCGGTGTCACTCTTGACGGGTGGGACCAGATCAAAGCCTGGCAGGATACCGACCGCGCAAAACGACCTTGGAACTACTTGGACTGAGCCATGGGCGACCGCGACAAGTACGAGGCCGGATTTCGCAAGCTAGAAGAGATCGTAGGCACCAAGACCGCTGACGCCGCACTGAAGGCGTTCGACGACCTTGACCCGGATATCGGTCGTTTTCTTGCCGAATCGATCTACGGCGATCTTTACCAACGGCCGGGCGTCGATTTGAAAACGCGGCAGCTATGCACCGTGGCAGCGTTAACCGCGATGGCCTCGTTCAAGCCGCACTTAAAAACCCACATCGACGGTGCGTTGAATGTTGGGGCGACTCCTGCAGAAATCATTGAAGTGATTTTGCAGATGGCCGCTTATGCCGGCTTCCCGGCAGCGACGTCGGGCCTGGCAGCAGCTCGCGAGGTTTTCGAAAAACGTGGCGTAAAACCACGCTAGACGACTAGGGTGGTGCGATCTACGCCGCACAACAACCTATATCACCTAAAGTAAAGAGAGTTCAGCAATGGACCTACATTTGATCGTAAAATTGAAATCATCTTATGCGGCATGGCACGAACTATTTGTCAAAGACGCAGAAAATCGTGAGAAAATGTGTGACGAAAGTAAAACGCTTGTGGGTCAGGCGAATGATTCTACGGCGCTAGTAACACTATTTGATATGGATATGGAGGCAATGGGGGCAATGATGGCAGACCCTGAGTTCCAAAAGTTGATCGAGGATTATGTTGAGGAACATATCCCTTATTCGATTGCCCCACTAAATCCGCCTGCGTAGTTCACCACAAATCAAACACCTGAGACCTACCAGGCCCGCCACAGCGTAAGCGTAAGAATAAACAAAATCGCAACTACCACGAACTGTTGTATGGGGAAGTTATACGCGGCATCGGCACGGATCCGCTCGATTTGCTCGCTTATCTGGGCGAGTCTCTGCTCTTGGACCCTCTGGATGACCTCGATTTGCTCGTTTATTTTATCGAGTTTCTGGTTCTGGATGCAGGTAAGTTTTGCGCGTT
>JAPKDI010000097.1 GCA_026421105.1 Alphaproteobacteria bacterium
CTCGACGGCATGAATTGCGGTTGCCCCATCGCCCCGGCCCACGAGCCCGTCATCTTGTCAGGTGCAATATGCCCCTCGTTGAGAATTTGCAGCGCATCGAAGAGCTCCTTGCGGAAGTAGGCGCTACGACGGCCATCAAACGCGAGCGTCGCTAGCGAGTTGACCACGTTGAACCCCCCCGTCAGGCGCCCAAAATCCGTTTCGATTCCCCACAGCGCAACGATGAAGCGCGGCTGGACACCGATTTCTCTCCCGACCTTCTCAAGAAGGGCGCGATGTTGGTCATAAACCTTTCGCCCCTTTTGCACGCGACCGCCCGGAACCACCCGTTCGATATACTGGGCAAAGGTCAGCGTGAATTCAGGCTGGCGGCGATCTAGTTCAATTACCCGGGGGATTGGATCAAGGTCCGATAGCGCCTGATCAATAATCTCTTGGCGGATGCCTTTTTCCTCGGAGGCCTCAGTTCGCACCGCCTCGAGCCAGACCCGCCATTTCTCCATATCAAACGTGACCGGTTCTTTATCTGCGGCCCACGCACCGGTCGCCACCAACCAAACCGTCACACCCAAAGCCAGTCCCAGAACAGTCCGCACGCTCAACTCCTTCGCCCAAATTCTATTAAACCCTAGGGAACAGCGCGTTCGTTCGCCCCAATACACGATATACAACTAGTCCGATCCATTCACGCAACGCGCGTTGCGCCGACGAGGCTCGACCCGCCAAATCCCAGTCCAACGACATACCGGGTCGCGAAACACCCACCGTGTGGTCCACGGGATAAGGCACGACCGGCCAGCCAGCCGCGCGAAACACGCCCACCGCACGCGGCATGTTGAGTGCACTCATCACCAACAACCACGTCTCGCCCTCTTGCGGCGCGACCTTGGGTTTTAGGTTTCGCGCATTCTCAAACGTGTTGCGTGATTTGCGCTCAAACACAACACGCTCAACATCGAGCCCCATCGTGCGTAGCGCCGCGCGCGCGACGTCTGCCTCGCGCATTGCCTCAGGCCGCAGTGACCCACTCCCGCCGCTATAAGCGAGGCGGGCGCCCGGATAAGTTTGCGCCAGATCAACAAAAGCGATCAGTCGATCGGCCGCACCGTTGACCGCAATTATCCCCCGCGCCCGGGTTTGAGACACGCCCTCGGCGCCGCCCAACAGAATGATGCCGTCCACCTGCACCGGCATTGGGTCGGGTGTGACGAAACGGGTTTCGAGCGGCCAGCTGAGCCAGGCGCCAATTGGCAACACCGCAAGGCCAACAAGAATGATAATCCCAAGAGAGGCGAGCCAGCGACCGAGTGCCCGCCAGCGGGTCCAAAGCAACAGGACGCCGACAACGGCGGCGATTAGCGCGAAATTCGCCGGCGCGGCAACGATCCAGAAGGTCTTGGACAGCCAAAAGAGCACCACGTTGTCTTAGAGCGGGCTCATTACAAACTCAACCGGCATCAATAGCCGAGCTGTTGATAAATGATCTTCGCCGCCTTCAGAAGTTCCTCGCGATCAATGCCACCTGCTAGCGCGTACCTGGTGAACCCGTTGATCCAGTAGTAGGCACCAACAACAGCATTCGAGGTGAACAAGACCTTAGTGCACTCGGTCTTTTTTCTTAAGAACTAAAGTATTTAATCTATTAAAAACAAGTCATTATATGAACTATATTAACTAAAACATTATGTTACCTGCGTGCGTTTTGTCGGTGCACTAACGTTTCCGCCTACAGCATATTCCGTGATGCCGGATGACTGCCCCTGCGCATCGGCGATCCGCTCGTTTAGGATAGTAATAATGCGCCATCGTACCTTCCGCGGAAAGTTGTCCTACCGCCACGACACCAAAGGTGAGACCGGCCGCGAGTGGTTCACCGTCACTGTCCAACCCGACGGCACGCGCACCCATCGTGCGCACTGCGAGATGGACGACGACGCTGTCCTACGCGACGTCACCACCACAATGGATGGCAACTGGTTCCCCAAGGACTCATATGTGCGCCTCAGTGTCGGCGGCATTGACGAGGGTTCGGCCTGGTTCCTAATCAACGGCAATCAAGCCACGTGCGAATCCTGGACCAAGGGCGCCGGTCGCCTCAGGCAGGCCATGACTTTCGCCGAACCTGTCCACATCTTCGGCGGACACCCGGTCAGCGGCGATGCCATGAAGCCCGCCCACTTCAAACCGGGCGGCCCGGCGAAACAAAGCTTCCTCATGGTCAGCACCTCACCGCTGCCAAACGGGGCCTCCGGCCCGATCATGGCCGCGCGCCACGGCGTCTTTGAATTCATTTGCGAAGAAGACGTCACCGTTGATGCAGGCACCTTCCCGTGCCGCCGCTACCGTTGGCACTTCGAAGAGTTCCCACCGATTGAGCTTTGGAACAGCGGGCCGGACCTGATCCCGGTAAAGGTCCGCTGGGACCTTCTTAATTCTGATTACGACCTGGTCGAATTCTCAACGGATTAATAGCGGCTACGTTCAGTCGGGCTCACCTCTTACCTATATCGGTCAGTATGGATAAGAGAGAAGGAGTTGCCATGACACAACCCGATCAATCAGACGCCACGGTCACTACCCTCACCCGTAATTACCCCGGCTGTGTCATTCCGCCGCCACGCTAAGTGACCTCGCATAGCCCTCGCAAGGCAGGACACCTACCTCGGTGCACACCAGACGCCGCGAAACCCTAAACTGGCACGTCGCCTTTGATCGTCGAGCGGTGCATGTGGCGGGTATAGATTTGGTCGTAGGGCGTGGCGTGATGCATCACGCAGCGGTTATCCCAGAACACCACATCACCCGCGCGCCATTGATGGGTGTACACGAACTGCGGCTGCGTCATGTACGCCTCAAGCTCGTCGAGGAACTCTAAGGCCGGTTCTTGTGCCATCCCTACAACGCCCATCGTAAAGCCCCCGGCATAGATCGACTTGAGCCCGTTCTCCGGATGGGTGCGGATGATGGGATGATCCACTGGCGGCGTCTTCTCTTCTTCTTCCTTGGTCATCGGCGGACGAATACCGGCCTTGTCTTTCTCGCGGTACCACCGGCTGCCGAAGTGATGGATCGCGCGCATCTTGAATAGTTCTTCCTTTCGTGCCGCGGGCAGTGCGTCAAACGCCGCATTCATGCTTGCAAACATCGTATCGCCCCCGGTCGGTGGCACCTCGTGCGCAAAAAGAATGGAACCCAGCGCAGGCGTCGGCAGATACGACATGTCGCTATGCCAATACCGCCCCGCGTCTTCTAATCCGAGCGGTTTACCATCCTCGGTTTTCTTGTTCGACACCACGATGATCTCAGGATGATCCGGCAGTCGGTACCACGACACGACATGGATTTCCGCCGGCCCGAACCGCAGGCTGAAAGCTTTGTGCTGATCCGGTGTCAGGCTCTGGTCACGGAACAAGACAATACCGTGGTCCAAGTGCGCCCGATGCACCGTGGCAAAATCATCGGCGTCCAACGGCTTGGACAGATCGGCGCCACGCACCTCCGCACCGAACGCCTCGTGAAGTGGAATAATCTCGAGAGCCATATGCCAGTCCTAAAAATCTAAGAACCTTGCCACGATTCCAGCTTGAGCTGACGGGCTCGGCGGCATCATGGTATGGCTACCTTCGGGCACCAGACGCGCCGCCTTGGCCGTATAGCGCGCCAATGGACCTGCCTCTTCACCCACGACTAGGGTTGGCGATTTCAATTTTTTTAGCGCCCCAGTAATGTCGTCCCGTAACGCCGCCTGGGTCAGCAGATGATAGGTGTCTTTGCTCTTCAACACCTCCACCACACGGTCGTGCAACCAAGGTGCATTGAAGTTGGCATCAATCGCACGAGCATGTTGCGCGTCCCGTGCGTACCACGGCCAGAACACCAACTCATCGCGCAACATCAACCAGGTCGTAAACAAATATGCCCCGTCCCAACCCACAGCGATCCGCGGCGTGTACTGGCTCACCAGCCGCTTACGCTCTGTTGCGGAGAACATGATTGCGCCGTCGAGAATCAGCTTGTTCACGCGCGCCGGGTACCCCACTGCAAGCGACGCGGCCACCGATGCGCCGCTCTGCTTGCCATAAAGGTCATAGCGTCGAAGCCCTAGTTTCTGTGCCACCGCCGCCGCATCCCGCGCGAAGTCTGCCACCCCAGGCCGCCGATTTGCCGGCGCGTCCGAATCACCGTTACCCGGCAAATCGAGCGCATACACCGGGCGCTTCCTTGCCAAGGCCATCATCAGTGGCGCAAACATTTGCGAAGACCACCGGCCATCGTGGATCAATAGCAACGGCAGCCCGGTTTGACCCTCTCCTGCAGAGCGCACCAACACCTGCCCGCTCGGCAAATCGATATAGCGTCTATTCACCCGCCCCGAAATCGGCTCGAGATCTGGGTCTGCCGGCGCCTTAGCCGCTCGCACGTACTGCTTGATCGCCGCAACCTGCGCCTTGAGGTAGCCATGGTGGCTGTGCCGCTCGATTACCTGATTACGCTTCATCTTTGGCAACAGATCGAGGTGGGGGTAAAGCATGTCGTCATCCCGCGCCATGTAGGTCGCCGGAATACTCAGCGCCCGAGCAGCCGCCACCACGTTGTAGGTAAATGCCGCGCCATACCCCTTGCGGTAAGCGTCACCAGATCTGAAGAAATCCATGATCGCCGCGTGGAGCTGATCCGGAGTCGAGAACCCGCTAACGCTGCGCGCCGCCGCGTTGCGTTTGTACCAAGGGAACCACATCATCTGATCCCGCATCCGCGACCAGTGCCCCGGCAAATGGCTGCCGTCCCACAACGGTCGGAACGGCGGCAAGTAATTCTTGAGAATGTCGCGCGTATCAGCCGCACCAAAGATTGGCACCCCGTCCAAAACGACCCCGGTGAATTTCTTGGGGAACTTCCGTGCAAGCTCTAGCGCAATGCAAGCGCCGGTATGCGTGCCGTACAGCGCGCAACGCGGTATCCTCAGGGCATCAAGCGCCTGCGCATATGCCGCTGCCAGCTTCTCGACATTTACCGTGGCCGTGCCGAGCGGATCACTTTCGCCAAAACCCGGCGAATCAAATGCAAAAACGGTGTGCCCCGCGGACAGCGCATCAATCACTGGAATCACCGCCCGTGACGATGCCGGCGAGGCGTGGATCAGAACAACCGGCGGTCCATTACCAGCGCGGCGATAATGCACCGCCCGTTTGCCCACAGAAATGAAACGGCGCTTAATCCGAGCAGCCATTACGTTCTCCATATTTCGTTGTGATTGTTCTACCCTATGTTATCACAACAAATTGTGGGTCGTATTGCGGTCGCAGATGGCGTTTCTGGGCAGGCTCGTTATAGGATTAGTGTCTGCATAATGTTGAGGTTGTAATGCTGCCAAAGTTTCCTGCGCATTTATCTGCTTGGATCATTGGGGCGACGTTCGCACTCGTCGTCGGTTTAGTTTCAATGCCCGGCGAGGCACGCGCCCAAGGGTCAAGCGCGGACATTCTCGATGCGGTGTTGCGGCTCGACGCGACCATCCCCCGAGACGCGGCAACCGCCCAAGGTCTCGGCACCCGCCGCTCGGGCCACGGCATCGTCATCGACAATCAAGGTCTTATCCTTACCATCGGCTACCTCATCATCGAGGCCAACGAAATCGTTCTGCACACCAATGACGGCCTTACGGTTGGCGCCGAATACGTAGCCTACGATTACGACACCGGCTTTGGTTTGGTCCGCGCCC
>JAPKDI010000098.1 GCA_026421105.1 Alphaproteobacteria bacterium
GTTGAGCACGATATGAGCATGGTGATGGATATCTCCAACCATGTCGTTGTGCTTAACTTCGGTGAAAAAATTGCGGAAGGCGCGCCGCACGAAATGCAACAACACCCTGCTGTCGTTGAAGCCTACCTCGGCGCAGTACAGGACGTCGCCTAATGGAGATCGCCTACATTATCGAGGACAGCCTGACTGGTCTCATGACCGGCGGAGTTTATGCGTTGATCGCCGTGGGCATCGTGTTCGTGTTCCGCGCGACCAAGGCGTTCAATTTTGCTCATGGCACCGTGATGATGGTGGGCGCCTATTTCTATCACACCATAACCGTTGTCTTAGGTGACCTCGGGATTGGCTCATGGGCCATTTACGTGATTGGGCTGCCGCTAGCTCTGTTGGTCAGTGCACTATTCGGGGCTGCGATTGAACGCGTGGTGATGCGCCCGATGCTCGGGCAAAACCCGTTTGCCATGATCATGGTCACCATTGGTTTGATCTCGGTCCTGGAAGGTGGCACCGCGATTATATGGTCAAGCAATGCGCACTACCCACCAGCACTCGTGGGACTAAAAATTGATTTTGTCGGCGGACTGGCCATCAATCGGCAGATGTTCGCAAGTTTTCTGATTGCGGCTATCGTATTTGCGACCATCGCGGTGTTGTTCCTCAAATCGAAAGCGGGGGTGGCTATCCGAGCCACTGCATCGGATCAATCCACCGCCTATGCCATGGGTATCAACGTGCCGGGCGTGTTTTCGATCACCTGGATGGTCGCGGCTGGGACAGGTGCGCTCGCGGGAATACTACTGGCGCCGCTCAACAGTCTGACCCCGTCACTGGGTGCCGTAGGCCTCAGTGTGATCGCCGTCGTTATCCTAGGTGGAATGGATTCGGTTATCGGCGTACTCCTTGCCGCGTTCCTCGTCGGCTGGCTTGAAGCGATGACAAATCACTTCCTTGGCGGCGACTTCAAAGAGATTGTTCCTTACGTTGTTGTGTTAGTGATCATCTTGATCCGGCCCTACGGGTTGCTTGGCACACCCGACGTAGAGCGGGTATAGCGATGCTGATCGGTGACTACAAATCAACTTACGCCGCCGACGAGGCCATTTTTCGTGTTTGGCCTGTGCGCTTTGGACTCGCAGCGCTTCTCGTCGCGCTCATTGTCCTCCCGTTCGCTGCCAATAGCTTTATCGTTTTTTTGGCAACGCAAGTGGCGATCTACACAGTCGCCATTACAGGGCTCAACATTCTCACCGGATACACCGGGTTGATCTCATTAGGCCATGGAGCGTTAGTCGGCGTTGGTGCTTATGTCACTGCGATCTTCGCAAATTGGCTCGGCCTCCCGTTTTGGGCAGCGATCCCGGTAGCTGTAGTCATAACCTCAGCAGTGGGCCTCATGTTTGGCTTGCCGTCGCTGCGCATTCGTGGGCTGTACCTAACAATCGCCACATTGGCAGCTAGTTTCATCATCATTTTTGTCATCGAACATTGGTCGTCCGTGACGCGCGGCGATAGCGGCATCACACTGGCTCCAGCATCCGTCTTTGGGATTGAGTTGGTTAGCGACGCTCAAAAATACGCGCTCATTGTACCTATCGCGATTCTCGCCGTGCTCTTCGCACAAAACCTGTTTCGTACCCGTGTTGGACGTGCTTTCGTTGCGATACGCGATTCCGATTACTCAGCGGAAATTATCGGCGTTGATCTGACCCGATACAAACTTTTGGCCTTTGCGCTCGGCTCCGGGTATGCCGGCTTGGCTGGGTCTCTATGGGCTTACAACTTCCTTGCGTTGCTGCCCACGCAGTTCGAATTGCAGCTTTCCATCGTGTTTCTCGCGGCGCTGGTGGTTGGGGGGACGGCCCGCACCCTGGGGCCAGTTTTCGGTGCCGTTTTTGTGATCTTGATCCCCGAGTTTCTCAAGTGGATATTCGGCTTTCTTACGCCACTTAGCCCGACAATTGTGGAATACACAGCGCCCGCCAACACAATCACATACGGCCTTCTCATTATTGTGTTTATGATATTTGAACCGATGGGCTTAGCTGCAATTTGGACCCGGTTTTGGCGGTACATCAATCTTTGGCCGTTTTCGCCGTAGCCATTTCATCAACAAAAACAGATAGGGAGAAGCGTAATGAAAGTAGATCGCAGGACAGTTCTGAAAGGAACGGCGGCAGTGGCCGCAACGTCCGTCATGGGCATGCCTTCAATCGTGCGCGCCCAATCCAAAAAGTGGATGTTTGCTGGCTCCTCGCCGCTAACGGGGCCGTTTGCTCAAGCGGGCAACATCGCGCTGAAAGATATTCTCGATTGGGCCGAGATGACGAACGACATGGGCGGCATTGCTGGTCGTCCGGTCGAAATCACGCACGAGGATTCGGGCTACAATCCAGCTAAATCTCTCGCTAATTTTAAGAAGGCAATGTCGTCGGATGATCGCCCGGTTTACTACAACGGCGATTCCACCGGTTTCATGAAGTTGGTTACGCCAGAGCTCAATCGCACTCCGGTCCTGTGTGGAGGTACGTCGTTCGCGTCCGAGCTTGCTGATCCATCAACCCACCCGTTCCAGTACATCGCTGGTCCCACCTACAACTCTATGTTCGACATCCTTCTTAAACACGTGAAGGACAATGGCGGCAGCACGGTCGCATTCGTCTATTCCGATACAGAATTTGGGCGAGACCCAATCGCACACGGGCGCAAGGCGGCTGCGGCCCTTGGCCTTAAGGTGGTTCACGAGGAGATTACCAAACCAGCCGGTGCAGAAGTGCAAACTCACGTCGCACAATTGCGTCGCGCAGATCCTGACTTTGTCATCATGCACGGGTATGTCACTGGTGTGTGGCCCGAGATTATTGGCACAGCGCGTGCGTTTAAGATGGAAACCAAGTTCCTCGGCACATTCTGGGGCATGGAAAAGGTAATTGCTGACGGCGTGACCGCTAAGGCTGGTCCCATCCTAGATGGCTATGCCGGGGTACTGCCGTACCGCTACTTCTATGAGGCCAAGGACTCGGCGTCTTACGGAAAATTCTTTGCCTTCAAAAAGCAAAAGTATGGCGACAAATTCCCGGGCTACGTCACGACGTGGTCGTTACAACCGATGTTCAGCCACGAACTGGCCAAGAACGCGATCGAGGCCACCGTCAACGCCGACAAGGAAGTGAATGCCCAAAACTTGGTAGCCGCACTTGGCGCGATCAAGGACTGGGACTCTGGTGGTTACATGGGCCTTCCCGTAACAGTCGTGAACCATGCCGTGCCGCAAGGCCGCGTCTACGCTTATCGCGCCGAGAACAATTTGTTCTTGCCGGTATCCGATTGGATCGTCACATAGCCGAGCAGATCGCGGCGGCACTTTCGGGTGTCGCCGCAGCGCCGCAGGGCCGCTTGCTGAGCGTCAATAATATCGAAGTCTATTACCACAGGGTGGTGCAGGCGCTTCGTGGTCTGTCGTTCGAGGTGCCAGAAGGTAAGGTGGTTGCGTTGCTCGGCTCGAACGGCGCTGGTAAGACGACGGCCCTCAAGGCGATCTCCGGTCTGCTACCGCTGGAAAACGGTGAGGTTACAGGTGGAGATATCACCTTTGGCGGCCGCTCGGTGTTGCGCGATGAACCGCATACGCTTGTCCGCCGTGGTATGGGTCATGTTCGCGAAGGCCGCCGAATCTTTGCCGATCTCACGGTGCACGACAATTTAGTAGCAGCGTCCTTCGCCCTGACCGGCCGCAAGGATGTCCTTCCAGACTTCGACGACATTTACGACCTGTTCCCCCGCCTTAAGGAACGTCGGACGCAACTCGGGGGTTACCTCTCGGGCGGCGAGCAGCAAATGCTGGCGCTAGGGCGCGCGCTAATCGGAAAGCCCGAAATCATCTTGCTAGATGAACCCTCACTGGGGCTCGCACCAAAACTCGTTCTAGAGATTTTTGACACCATTTCGCGCATCAATGAAGAGCGGGGTGCCACCATCTTACTAGTCGAGCAAAATGCTAACGTCGCATTCTCGCATGCGCATTACGGTTATATCTTGGAAAATGGCCGCGTCGTAATCGAGGGCGATGTCGACAAGTTGCGTGATGATGATGACGTGCGAGAGTTCTACCTCGGTGTCGGCGGCGCGGAAAGAAAATCGTTTCGCGACGTCAAACACTATAAGCGCCGCAAGCGCTGGTTGAGCTAAGGCAGGCCATGGCGATTGCCGAACAAATCGACGTTGATGCTGAAATTGCGCCCGACGTGCGCACGCTGCCGCGTCTCTTGCGCGCTCATGCCCGTAACCGGCCCGATGCGCTTGCATTGCGGCAAAAACGCTTCGGTATTTGGAACGAACTTACTTGGGCTGAATACGAGCTTGGGGTAAGTCATTTTGCCCAGGGCCTACTTGCGCTGGGGTACGGCCGCGGTGATCACGTCGCGATTCTGTCGGAGAACCGCCAGGAATGGCTTATTGCCGAGCTTGGCATGCAGATGGTGGGTGCGGTCGCGACAGGGGTCTATCCAACATCTCCGGCGCCTGAAATTCAGCATGTCCTCGACCTAACAGAATCCAAAGCAATCATCTGTGAGGATCAAGAACAGGTTGATAAAGTTCTCGAAATCAGAGGCCAACTGCCAAGTCTGCGGCACATCATCTATTTCGATGGAAAGGGACTTTCCGGTTACGACGTGCCTGACCTTGTGCCCTACACCAGGCTCATGGAAGCCGGCACTAAGGCTGCGCAAAGCGATCCGGGGTTTCTCGACCAAGCCTTGCGCGACCACGATCCGGACGACGTTGCCCTAATCGTCGGTACCTCAGGCTCAACGGGTTTGCCTAAGGCCGCACTCATCACCTATCGCAACATTGCCTTTGTGGGAGAAGCCTCGGCCCAGAACATCGGTCAAACTGACCGAGATTCGGCTGTGTCATATCTTCCGCTGTGCCATGTCGCCGAACAGTTGTTTTCGGTCTTCCTGGCAATGTACGGCGGTTACGCCGTGAGCTTTGGCGAAAGCTTGCGGACCGTGCAATCGGATCTGCGAGAGATCGCTCCCACAATATTCCTCGGTGTGCCTCGTATTTGGGAAAAGATGCGCGCCGAAGTTTTGATCCGCGCACGTACGGCCGGCCCAATACAAAAACTTATCCTGGGTCTCGCGCTGCGTGACGCGCATCGTTTCGATGACCCTTGGAAAGCCGACCACGGTCTTGGTGACCGTCTGCGCCGCGCCCTATGGGAGCCGTTGGCCTACCGGCCGCTGCGCAACGCGCTCGGACTGACGCGCTGCAAGATCGCCATATCTGGGGCCGCACCTGTAGCGGTGGAAACGTTGAAGTTTTTTCGCGGTCTAGGGGTGCCCCTCATGGAAGGGTTCGGGATGACCGAAACCGCGGGCGCCTGTGCGATCCAGCGTCTTGACGAGAGCCTCGTTGGTCGTATTGGCAAGCCGCTCGTTGGCATTGAGATGAAGACCGCCGCCGACGGCGAACTCCTCATTCGCGGGGGCTGCGTATTCGGCGGCTACTACCGCAACGACGAGGCGACGCGTGAGGCTTTGCAAGACGGGTGGCTCCACACCGGCGATATCGCGGAAGTTTTTCCAGACGGTTCGGTGTCGATTGTCGATCGCAAGAAAGATATCGCCATCACGGCGGGCGGGAAGAACCTGACGCCCAGCCTGATCGAGAACACGATGAAGGCGAGCCCCTACAT
>JAPKDI010000099.1 GCA_026421105.1 Alphaproteobacteria bacterium
ACACGCCGCAGCGATAATTCGACCCGAAAAGAACCTTTCGGCCGCCCGAAATGAGAAAGCACCACGACACGTGCTCCGCGCGCCAGAAGTTCGCGCAGAGTCGGTGTCAGCCTTTCGATCCGCAGGCCGTCCGTCATGTACAGATCTTCCATCGGGACATTGAGGTCGGCGCGAACCAGAACGGTTTTGCCGTCGACATCGATATCATCGAGGGTGCGCAGCGTTTCCATGGCCTATTTCGTAATGCGGTGACGGCGGCGCACCATACCGGCTCACCTCTGAGTCTTCAACGCAACCACCACCGCGGGCCGGGAAAAAGTGCGTTGGGCTGAGATCTAAGTCGCAGTACTGAGCACCGGATCGACGGTAGACAATTCGTCAGCCGGGATGTGACAGGCAATGCTATGGCCAACTGCCGTCACAATGGTGGGCGGCAGTTCAGTTTCGCAGATCGCACCAACCTTGCGATGACACCGCGTGTGAAACGAGCACCCGGAGGGCGGATTGAGGGCACTCGGCGGGCTGCCCTCAAGCATGATCCGCTTCTTCTTGTAGCGCGTGTTGGCGATAGGCACCGCGGAGAGCAATGCCTCGGTGTAGGGGTGATAGGGCGGCGCAAAGACATCTTTGGTCAAGCCCGACTCCATGATGCGGCCTAGGTACATCACGACGACGTGGTCCGCGAGGTAGCGGACCACGCCTAAGTCATGGCTGATGAACAGCAAGGTCGTGCCGTGCTCGCGTTGGATATCCATGAGCAATTCAGTCACCGCTGCTTGCACTGAAACATCGAGCGCTGAAAGAGGCTCGTCCGCGACTACCAGCGAAGGATTGCCCGCGAAGGCCCGCGCGATGCCAACGCGCTGCTTTTGTCCGCCGGAGAGTTGCCGTGGTTTGCGGTTGGCAAAATCACCTGGGAGTTTCACGAGCTCGAGTAGTTGCTTTACGCGGTTAGCGACCTCCACACGTGTTCCGTATTCGTTCGATAGCCGATTAACAACACGCGCGATCTGCCAGCCAACTGTGTGACTTGGGTTGAGCGTCTCGTTGGGATCCTGAAACACCATCTGTAACGAAGCGAGTTGCGCCTTGCTCCGGTGTCGCACAGGTGTCGCACCGATCGGTTGACCGTCGAGCAGGATTTCGCCGTCTGTTGGTTTCTCAAGTCCCATAAGAACCTTAGCGAAGGTAGACTTCCCACAGCCTGATTCGCCGACAATCGCCAGGGTCTCGCCGCGTTTCGCCGAGAGCGTAATAGCTTCATTGGCTTTCACATCCACCGTGCCGCGTCGCGATATCAGGGCACCGATGCCGCGATCCTTGATGGTGTAGTACTTCTTCAGGTCGGTGACCTTGAGTGCCTCGGCCGAGGCGACGCGCTGTGGTGCAACAGTCGGCTCATCAGTGCTTTCAGCAGAAAAATCGATTGTCATCGACTTCGTACAACGCACATGGTGATCGACATCATCGCCCGATAAGGCCACTGGCCCGGTATCGCATGTGCCTGCCTCGAAGTAATCACAACGTGGCGCGAAGTTGCACCCCTCGGGCCGTTCGTTCGGAAGTGGTAGCTGACCACGAATTGGCGCTAGTGGCTTGGCGGTCCTATCGGTATCGGGCAACGGAATGCAGTCGAACAGGCCCTTGGTGTAGGGATGGCGTGGGGTGTCAAACAATGCGTCCACCCCGGCCTCCTCAACCACCTCGCCTGAATACATGACGTTGACCCGCGAACATGTTTCAAGCACCAAGCCAAGATTGTGCGAGATGTAGAGCATGCCGGTCTGGTGTTTCTCTGCGAGCGACGCGATCAGGTCGACGATGCCCGCCTCCACGGTGACATCAAGCGCCGTCGTCGGTTCATCAAGCAGCAAGAGGGATGGTCGCGAGAGTAGCGCCATGGCGATGACTACACGTTGTTGCTGCCCGCCAGAAATCTGATGCGGGTAGGATGACGCCACGCGCGCGGGATCTGGCAACCCAACATCGTCCAACGCTGACAGGCTCAAATCATAGGCTTCGTGACGGCTTGCATTCTCGTGATAGACCGGCACTTCGATCAATTGATCGCCGATTGTCATGCTCGGGTTCAACGATGACATCGGTTCCTGATAGACCATTGCGATTTCTCCGCCTCGCAACTTACGCAATTCGTCCGCGGGGAGGGTCATGATGTCCCGCCCCTTGAACAAAATTTGACCACCTACAATGGCGCCATTCCGCCCGAGGTAGCGCATGATCGCTAAAGCCACCGTCGATTTTCCGCAGCCCGACTCACCGACCAACCCGATCGCTTCACTGGTACCCAAGCGCAACGAGAAGTCGATAACCGCCGGGATTTCACCGGTACGGCTATAATAGGAGATCGATAAGTTTCGAATATCAAGGAGCGGTGCATCCGCCACCGGGGTCTGGCCCAGCATCACTTGTTCAGTCATGCAACGAGACCTCTCTGATCCCGTCAGCGAGTAAATTGAATCCCAACACCAACGACGAGATAGCAATGCACGGAATGATGGTCATGTGCGGGAATGCTAGGGCAAGCGCGCGAGATTCATTGATCATACCACCCCAATCCGGGTCGGGTGGTGGCAGGCCAAGGCCTAGGAAGCCTAGGACACCGATCGTGATGATCACATAGCCGATGCGTAGGCAACTATCGACAATCAACGGCCCACGGGCATTCGGTAGGATTTCAACCAGCATAATGTACCAAGGACTCTCACCCCGGGTCTGTGCTGCTGCCACATAGTTGCGGGTGCGGAGGTCAAGCACCAAGCTTCGCACGATGCGCATCACTCCCGGTGCGCTCGCAAATGTCACAGCGATAATGATGTTTATACCCGACGCGCCTATCGTCACGATGATCAGGATGTAGAGTACAAGAACAGGAAACGACAAAATAATGTCGCTCAGGCGCGACAGAACGTCGTCGGCCCAACCGCCGAAATATCCCGCTGCTAAGCCCATCATGATGCCGACGATATATGCGCTTGCTGTGGCTAACGGAGCAAAAAAGAGAACTGTTCGCGCACCCCACATGATACGGCTCAATATGTCGCGCCCTAACTGGTCGGTACCCAGTAAGAATAGGCCCCCGTCGGGAGCTGCGGCGAATGGCAGCGCAAACGGCTGGATCTGCGCATTCGGTGGGAATGGTGCAATTAGTGGTGCCAACAAAGCTACTGCGATCCAAAAGACGACCAGCGTGCAGCCAGCAATGGCAATCTTGCTTTCCCTTAACACCGCCAGCGAGCGGAGCACTCTTACCAATGAGCGCGTGATTGCGTTAGAAGCGAATGCTGATGGTGTGTCCGGTGCGCTCATGCCAACCGGATCCGCGGATTGAGGTAGGTATAGCCGATGTCTGCCAGCGTCTGGGTGGCTACAGCGACGAATACTGCAACCATTGTGCATGCCTCAATCAAGTAGATGTCTTGGTTCAGCGACGCCTCCAAGATCAATCCGCCGAACCCCTTGTAGGCAAAAAAGAACTCGACGACGATGACCCCCGAGAGCAACCAATTCACCTGCAGCATGATCACCGTAAACGGAGCTATTAGGGCATTCCGTAATGCATGGCGAAAAACCACGCGGCTAAACGGCAACCCCTTAAGAACTGCAGTTCGAATGTAAGGTGTCGTCATCACCTCAGCCATCGACGCCCGGGTCATGCGGGTGACGTAGCCCACGTCATAAAGGATGAGCACCATCACCGGCAGGAAGAGCTGCAGCGGGTCAAAGCCGTCTGTCATCCCAGAAGTGCCGGGCAAGACCCCTAGCGCAAAGACGAAGATCGCGGACAGGAAGACGGCACTCGCGAATTCAGGCACCGAAGTTGTGATAATGCTGGTGATGGAAATTGCGCGATCTAAAGCCGAACCCTCACGCATACCCGCCAATACGCCTAGCGTTAGAGAAAGTGGTACCAGGATGGCAAAGGTCCAGAAGCCGAGTATTGCGGTATTCCAAAGTCGTGGCCACAGGACATCCGCAACCGGTACTTTGAAGCGAATCGAGTCGCCGAAGTCGCCGGTCAATATGCCACTAAGCCAGCTCAGGTAGCGCGTCCAGACTGGTTCGAGGTAGCCGTTGGCTTCGAGCCACAAGGTGCGCTGTTCTTCGGACGAGTAGGGGCCCAATACTTTTGTCGCCACGTTACCGGGCTGCAGTTCGAGCAAGACAAACAGCAGCAGCGAGACAATTAGCATTGTGAGGATCATGAGGCTCAGGCGCTTAACTGTAAAAATGAGCATCTGAGTTCAGTGTTCGAGTGCGATTAAGAGTTGCAAAAAAATGGGCTGGCCCGACCTCGCGCCGCAACCAGCCCAATCTATTCAGTGTGGCAGAGCCTATGCGAGCCACGTCTTATTGTAGTGATGCTCGAGTGCAACATGGGCGTAGATATTTTTGACCCGTGTTGAGCGTGCTACAAATACTGACCGAAAGAAAGTCTGGGCGATCACAGCGTCATCACGCAGTACACCCTGCACCTCGGCCATCACTTTACGCCGCTCATTCACATCAGCCAAACCACCTGCCTTATTGAGCAACTCGTCGAACATAGGGTTATTGTACGAGGTCTCGTTCCACGCAACGCCAGAGCGATAAGCGAGGTTCAGGACTTGCACGCCTAGCGGACGGTGGCTCCAGGCTGTGAAGCCAAAGGGTGTCGACTTCCAACGATCCCAGTAAGTACCGCCTGGCATCACATTGATTTCCATGTCGATACCGGCTGGCTTTAGCATTTCTGCTATCGCCTTACAGGTGTTCTGTTCCCACGAGGGGTTTGCCACACAGTCAATCTTGATTTTTAGGCCGTTCGCATGACCGGCTTCGGCCAAGAGCCGTTTGGCCTTCGCGTAATCCTGCTTGAGAGGCGGCAGTTCTGCGTGGTCGGGATGCACTGGCGCAACATGGTCGTCATATCCGACTGCGCCGAGGCCGCTATATACAACTTCTAGAATGCGCGGCCTGTCTAGGCATGCTTGGATCGCTTGGCGCACTCGGATGTCGTCAAAAGGCGCCTCGGTCACTTTCATGCGTGCGACACCAGTTTGAGCCGTAACCGCCTGCATTACTTCAATGCTTGGAAGCATTTTCAGGGTCGGAACTTGCTCGACGCTGCTCTGGTAGTTCGTATCAATTTGGCCCGACGCGAAGGCTGCGATTTCGGCCGCAGGATCGTCGCCGTTGTCGACGTATGTAATTTGATCGAGATAGACGTCACCGTTCCAGTGTGCCTCCGCCCGCTTTTTCAGAACGGCAATTTCACCAACGCCAAAGCGATCAAACGAGAATGCGCCGGTACCGATACCATTCTCTTTCAAATCTCCACCTTCGAAACTTCGATGGGTAATTAATGCCGGATAGTCAGCCATTGATTCCGGCAGCGAAAGGTCCGCGCGCGTGAGGTTGAAGCGCACGGTGTGAGCGTCGACCCGCTCCAATACCCCGGGTGCCATCCTAATCGACATCTTTGCTTTGCCGTCCTCGTCCTTCTCACCGGTGTCGACGGTCTCTGTCATGGCACTAAACCGGCCCTGATTGGACGATCCTGTCGCAGGGTCCAGCCAGCGCTCGAAGTTTGCAATCACATCATCGGAACCGAATTCGTCACCGTTAGACCACTTCACACCCTTACGCAGGTTGAATGTCCAAGTTTTCAGGTC
>JAPKDI010000100.1 GCA_026421105.1 Alphaproteobacteria bacterium
CCCGGGCGGTTCGGGAGTCAACCGAAAGCAGAAGTCACGGAAGTGCCTAAACCAGCCCGAAACCGCCTGCTTCATCGGCGGTCATGTCCTTGGCCTCCGGACCGAAGGGAATATCGTCGGCACGTGTCGGACGCGGTGGCGCTGCCGGTTTGGCAACCACCACTTCGGTCGTCAGCAGCAATGCCGAGACCGATACCGCCGCCTCCAGCGCCGACACAACGACCTGCGCGGCATCTACAATGCCGGCTTCCATAAGATCGCAGAGCGCGCCTGCCTGCGCATCGTAGCCGGTGACGGGATTACGCTCGTCGGCGAGCCTCGCGGCCATTATCCGCCCGTCCTGACCGGCATTCGAGACAATCCGGATTGCCGGTGACGCCAGGGCCGCGCGGAGGATGCGGTTGGCCGCGCGTTCCTCGGACGTCTTGCCAGGGGGCAGTATTTTCGCCGCATGCAGATAAGCCGCGCCGCCACCCGGCAAAATACCTGCAGCCCCCGCAGCGCGCACCGCGTTCACCGCATCGTCCGCGCGATCAAGCCGCTCGGAGATTTCCGCTTCACTTGCGCCCCCAACGCGCACCACGGCGACACCGCCGGTCAGCTTCGCCAGACGTTCGCGCAGATTTTTTTCCTGGAACGGCGTGTTACCGGCAAGTCCCTGTTCGGCGCGGATACCAACGATGCGTTGATCAATGTCCTGTGTCCTGCCCGCGCCGCCGATAATCGTCGTCGTGTCCTTGGTCAGTTTGATCCGGTCGGCGGAGCCAAGCACCGCGGGATCGATTTCTTTCAGGTCGTGGCCGCGCCGATCCGACACCAGCGTCGCGCCGGTGACGGCCGCGATATCTTCGAGCATGGCGCGGCGGCGGTCGCCAAACAGCGGCCCCTTGCCGGCAACGACCCGCAGGTTATTCCGTATCTTGTTGGTGACTAGGGTCTGTAATGCTTCGCCGGTCACACCTTCGGCAACGATCAGCAAAGGCCGGTTCGCGCGGACGGCAGCCTCGAGCGGGCGCAGCAACGGCGTGTGATTTTCCAGCGTGTGCTCGGTGAGCAGGATCAACGGCTTTTCGTAAACGCATTCAGCCGACACCGCGTCGGTCATGAAATAGGGCGAGACGTAACCGCCGTTCCACTGCAACCCGTTCAGCCGCTCCCAGGTCGTGTCGAACGCCTGCCCGCCTTCGACCGAAACGACGCCGTCGGCGCCGACGGTATCGAACGCCTCCCCGATGATCGCGCCCAATGCTTCTTCGCCATTGGCGGAGATCGTCGCGATCCGCTGGAAATCGGACCGGCCCCGCACAGGCCGCGCTTGCTGCTTCAGGTCGCGGACAACCGCGGCACTGCTCCGCTCCAGCGCCAGGCGCAACTGCATCGGATCAATGCCGGCGGTGACAGCTTTCATCCCCTCGGCGGCAATTGTCCGGGCAAGAACAATTGTGGTGGTCGTGCCGTCGCCGATATCTTCCGCGACCCGCTGCGCCGCCCGGCGCACCAGACGCAGCCCAAGCTGTTCGAACCGCCCGGCTTCTTCCAGCGCATCGGCAACCGTCACGCCATCCTTGGTAATCCGCGGCGGACCCTGCCCATCTTCGGCCTCGATCGCCACGGTACGGCCCCGCGGACCCAGCGTGACGGAGACGGCATCGGCCAGTCGGTCGACGCCGCGCATCATCCCGAGCCGGGCGTCGAGAGCAAATTTTATAGAGACAATCGTCATGGCGCGGGTGTAGCGCAATCGGACACGGCTGTGAAATAAAACGGGCCGGCCCCGGTTCAGATCCGGCCCGTGCCGATCATAGAGGTCAAGTTGGCCCTCTGGTCGCGCTCGACGCTTGAGAGCATTTTAAGCCGCGCGCACCTTGTCGAGGAACTCATCCACCGCCGACCGCAGAACTTTCGCCTGTGTCGATAATTCGTGGGACGCGCCCAGCACATGTGACGCAGCCTCACCGGTTTCTGTCGCAGCTTCAGATACGTCGACGATATTGGAAGACCCCGTATCCCTGCCCGTAGCGGTATTTGCGACATTGCCCGAAATTTCACGGGTTGCGGCCCCCTGCTCTTCGACGGCCTGGGAGATTGACGTCGCGATATCGTTGACCTTGAGGATCGTAGAACCAATGCCGTCAATCGCCGTAACTGCCTCCGCAGTCGCACTCTGGATCTGCGTAATCTGAGCGCCGATTTCATCGGTCGCGCGCGCTGTCTGATCGGCCAGCGATTTCACCTCGATGGCGACCACCGCGAACCCCTTGCCGGCTTCGCCTGCCCGGGCCACTTCCATAGTCGCATTCAAGGCAAGCAAATTCGTCTGGCTCGCGATGTCGTTGATCAGGCCGATCACTTCGCCGATCGTTCCGGCGGCGACTTCAAGACCCTGAACCTTTTCGTTGGCCGAGCCCGCCTCACCCACGGCTTCCTTGGCGATACGCGCGCTCTCATCTGTCTGACGGGCGATTTTTTCAACTGATGTCGACATTTCAGTCGTCGCGGTCGACACAATGCGGACATTGTTAGTTGCTTCTTCAGAGGCGGTCGCAACGGCAATCGCCTTTTCGGACGCGCGCTCAGCGCTGGCCGTCATCGCCTCGGCAGAGGACTGCATTTGCGTGGACGCGGTCGCAACTTTCTCGATAACGGCGCCGACGCCTGTCTCGAAGGTATCTGCAAGCTC
Source organism: Alphaproteobacteria bacterium (assembly GCA_026421105.1). Next base: position 2,681 of record JAPKDI010000100.1, read on the forward strand.
TTGAAGTTCCTCTTTACGGCGCTGGCTGGCTTCTTCGTCGGCTCTGGCGCGTTCAACCTCGGCCTGTTCCTTTGCATTTCGCCTGTCTTCGTCGCGCTTCCGCTCCTGCAGCCGGTTCTTTGCTTCCGCCTCGGCATTCTCTTCCTGAAGTCGTTCGTTCTCGACCATGTTCATTTTGAATACGTTGACCGAGCGCGCCATATCACCAATCTCATCGCACCTAGTCGTGCCTGGAATCTAGACTTCCTAATTGCCGTCCACCAACTCGTTCATCTTGCTACGAATACTATGAAGCGGACGCGTGATGACGAGACCAAGCAAGGTTTCGATGAGCAATCCCAGAACAACAACCACACCCGTCGTGATGAAGCTTGTCATCACCTCTTTTTCGACATCATGTGTCGCCGAAGCACTGAGAATGTAGCCATCCTCCGCCGCGTATTCGAGCAATACCTCAAACGCTTCCCGGATAGCCGTTACGTGAACGGCAAGATTCGTCCTCAGACCTGCGACGACCACCGGATCGCCTTTTGCGGCCTCGATTGCCATGATCCCATCAACGCGGGAAAGGTGCTTTGACGGTATGTCCTCGTTCCCCGCCGAATGAACGAAGAACTATCCTTCCGCCGGATCAGGTAAGCGGTTGCGCCCGAAATAGTATTCGTTCGGCTGCATGCCGAGACCATGGGTCATCCGGTTCGTGTAGTTGAAATACGCGATGACATCGTTGACGTCGAAGATCTCTTCCGCCGACAAACCTGCATTTTTCAGGGCCTGACGGTCGGCTTCTCCGGTTTCACCCGGCGCCGAGGTCATTTTCCATGCATGGTCGAGCATCGACCGCTGACGTGGCGTGAGATTGGCTTCCCGGTAGTTGACCATCAGAATATCACCAAGCACCGGATCACCCGAAAATTCGCGAACCGCCTGGCTATGCGACGTGATGCAGTAGACGCACCGGTTCACGCAGGAAACCACGACGGCGATCATTTCACGTTCGAGCCGGCTTAACCCGCTTTCGTCTGACAGCATCATTTCATTGTACTTGGCGATGAACGTGCGCAGCTTCGCGGGACGTAACGAAAATACCTTCACGACGTTCGGGATATGGCCAAGCTTCTCTTCACAGATTGCCATGTATTTTTTGATGTCATCATCGAGCATATCGGGATCGGGGATGGGCAGTGCGCCAATCTCCGTTAACTGCTCCGGGGTTTCGCCCGTGCGTGCCTTCGCGCTTTCGCCCGTGTGATCATTCGCGCCCATAACGGTTTTCTCCGGTCAGATAAGTGGTCCGTTCCCCGTACTATAAGTGGCCAGCTCGCGGGACACCAATTATCGAAAGTTGCATAGGAACGCGCTGCAAACTATTTTGAATTGCATTGGCAATACAATTGCAATTCTGCTCGGTAAGTTTCGACCTAACCGCGAGTTCACAGTTTACTCAGACCATCCTGTTTCCCGACACCCCAGGTGCTCCGTGGCATCACCATTACCAACATGTTCCGGCGGCGCGCTCATAAAAGAGCTGCGCTGTTCACAGAAAAAGAACGAACCGACAGCCCGGTCGGCAGTCATCTCAATAACCGCGCAGGAAGCACGCCCGCATGCCCGCATGCCACTGAAAGCACTTGTTGTTGAGGATAATGTCGAGGATTTCGACCTGATCGATATATGGCTCTAAGAGAGCCCTCGGCGATCGGATGCCGCTGGATCACGCGTCAAGCGTTGAAGCCACCGCTGACCTAATAGGCAGGAACACCTACGCCGTCATTATCCACGACCTGTTTTGCCACCATGGGGCCCGGAGTCAATTACCGCCGCCTACAAAAATTCGCCCGAGACGCCCATCGTCGCTATGTCGGGCGGGTCTTCCCCCCGAACTACACAGCACCGCGATCGCAAACGGCGCCACATTGTTTTGCGCCAAGTCGGACCTGCGGGGCGACAACCTTGTCTCCATCCTGGCACAGCTGGTGCCCGGCATCAAAAGCCCCTAGCGGCAACCAGAATTTATTAAGTTTGAACCCCGGACACTTCCCACCAGGGGACAGACTCCGTGGCCACCAGGGTATGGTATCAGTGGTGCGTCGAGGTTGCGACCCGATTGGATGCCGGAGCACCGGTGGCTGGCATGCCATTCCGGGCATTGACGATCTCCGCAATTTCCGCTTCTGACAGAACTTTCGACATGCCGATTTCCCTCCAGGCGGAGAGCATCCGCGGCCCAATCCCATGTCCAGGTGAGCTTCGAGACGGCAGAATACACCGCCAATGCGGACGCGCTCGGCACCCTGCGCATGCTCCAAGCAATCCGAATACTCAAGCTTGAAGACACCGCGCGGTTCTACCAGGCGTCGACGTCTGAGCTCTACGGCAAGGTTGCCGAGATCCCGCAGAACGAGAACACGCCCTTTCAGCCGCGAAGCCCATACGCTGCGGCCAAGCTCTATGCCTACTGGATGACCGTGAACTACCGCGAGGCATACGGCATGCACGCCTCCAACGGCATCCTGTTCAATCATGAGGGGCCGACACGCGGCGAAAGCTTTGTTACACGCAAAATCACGCGCGCCGTAGCCGCGATTGAGACCGGCACACAGGATTGCCTGTATATCGGCAATCTTGATGCCACGCGTGACTGGGGCCACGCCCGCGATTATGTCGAAGGCATGTGGATGATCGTCCGGCACGACACCCCGGATGATTTTGTCCTGGCAACCGGAGAGACCCATTCGGTGCGCGAATTCGTCGAACTTTCATTTGCCACCGCCGGCCGCCGGATAGAATGGCGTGGCACGGGAACCGATGAATGCGGGTTCGATGCCGCAAACGGCGACGTTCTGGTGGGCGTAGATACGAGGTGTTTTCGGCCAACGGGAGTCGCGGCCCTTCACGGCGATCCGTCGAAGGCCCGCAGCGTATTAGGCTGGCATCACAAGACGGGGTTCGAAGA
>JAPKDI010000101.1 GCA_026421105.1 Alphaproteobacteria bacterium
GCCTGGGCAAACTTGCCGCAGCACTAGGCCATGCCAAGGATATGGTGGGTTTCTGCGGGTGTCGCGGGTTCGCGGCCAAATCCACGCGCAAGACGAACAAATTCCCGGATAACGGCCCCATTGGTGGGCTGGCCGAGCTCCAGATAGGGGTAATCGCCAAGTCCCACGGCAATATTGCCGCCTTGCTCGCACGCGAGCGAGGCTGGGCCGAAAAGATTGCCGATCTTGTTGGAGGCCGACCAAACGATGTTGCGGTTTCGGGGCAGAAAATCGAGATGGGCCTGGAGCCCTCGAATCGTGCCGGGGTGGCCACCAAAAATGCCGCTGTCGGTGAGGGAGAACAGGAGATAGACCGGCTCATCAACCAGGCCCATTTCAAGAAAGGCCTCAATGGTGCGCGTGAACGGAACCGTCCACGACACAAGCTCCGGCTTTACGCCAAGCTCGCGCATCCGGCGAGCAAAGAATTGAAGCGTCCCGATCGTATTAACGTAGGCGAGATCGTCGGACGCGTAGGCCTTCGCCACGGAATCGAAACGGTCGACATTGGTGGAGCCCATGTCAATAGGTGCGAAGTCTGGTTTCAAGATCGGATCATTTTGAGTTTCAACAATGTGCCGGAGTCGCGCCTCGTCGCCTTTGATGGTGACCTGACCCAGCGTTGGATGGACCAAGATGTCGCAGGCATCGCGGATGCGGCGTATGGCATCGTTGTACATTTCCGGATCATGGCACGGTGAGCCGTCCGGGTTGCGCACGTGGTAATGAACGATCGAAGCACCCTCTGCACGACAATCGGCAGCAGCTTGCGCAATTTCGTCCGGCGTCCACGGGACATGCGGGTTCTCGTCACGCTTCATGTATTCGTTAATTCGCGCTTCGATGATGATCTTCTGTTTCATCCGACCCCTCGTCTTCGTGAAGGTATCATAGAGATCTAAGATGACTCGGTCTGCCGATGCTTCCTAGATTTACGTTGAACGAATCGGATGGGAGCACGAGCGATTATATATCGGGTATGGACGATTCTTTTGGCCGGTAGCGCGATGAGCGTGATGATTAGTTTTGCGAGATTGGTTACCGCCATACGCCACACCGCACATAGCGACTCGGCAACCCACCCCGTGGCACTTGAACTGTTCACCTCTTAGGGATGTTTCTCGTGCCCCACCGCAGAAGCTTTCCTCGGCGAGTTGATCGAAGAACAAAACGATACCATCTCATTGGAATGGCACGTCGACTATTGGGACAAACTGGTCTGGCGCGGCAGTACGTGGAAAGACCCCTTCTCTGATGCGACATTCTCCGAACGCCAACAAACCTCCGCGTCGCAACTTCTAGTTCGTGGTTACGGCTACACGCCCGATTCTACTCAATGCCGATCAGGGATGTGTGGTTTTGGTTCAGGTAGATCGCTAGGGACTCGTCTCGCACGCCGGAAAGCAGCACCGACTCCTAAGCCACGACGAACTGCGGTATTTGCGATAGGGTTCAACCCTCTCCTTAACGCAGGCGGCATGGTGGCAACGGCAGCACTGATTTTTGACCTTGACGGGGTCTTGGTCGACAGTGAGCTCCTTATTGGGCACGCAGTCAGTGCCGCGCTAAGCGCGTTCGGCATCGACCTGATCCCCAGCGATTACCATGCTCGTTTCCACTACGTCCGGCTTGAGCGGATGGCCGAAACTATTTCGGCTGAACACGGCGTCGTCTTCCCTGAGGATTTTATACCGCAGTTGCGACAGCGTTTGGACGTTGCCTACGCGACGGACTTGATCGCTGTACCGGGGGTTGAAGCGATGCTTCGAGCCGTCACCCAGCCTGTCGCCGTGGCCTCAGGCAGTGCGGCTGAAGGCATCGACTTGAAGCTTCGCCGCACGGGGTTGTACGACTTCTTTGCGCCCCACATTTACAGCGTCTTCGATGTTGGCGCCCGTCGAAAGCCTGCACCGGATGTCTTTTTGCACACGGCGGCGCAACTCGGACTCGCGCCGGGTGACTGCGTCGTCATTGAGGATGCCGCTGCCGGCGTCACCGCCGGCATTGCCGCGGGAATGCGCGTCCTTGGGTTCACGGGTGGCGGCCACGCCTATCCGGGCTTGTCCGAGAAGCTGCTTGATGCGGGCGCAGCAGTTGTCTTCGACGACATGGGCAACCTGATAACGCTTATCTAGCGCGGCGCTGGTATAGCGTTGGTAGCGGGCCCTATATCGTCATTCTACTCCTAGAACCGAGCAAGGCCTAGGACGGTTCGGACTCACTGTTGCTACACTCCTACATCCGCTGATCCATCTGATGAACGCCTACCCGCGGGTTGTGGTCACGGTATCCGAGACGATTGTAAGACGTGAGACACTGATAGAGGCACTCCATGCGGCGTACTTCCAGGATCGCGCGGCCGTCCTGGAAAAGAGACCCGTCGCCGAAAAAAGTAAGGCAGATGACGTACTCTAGGCGTTCAAGTAACTTGCGGTATGAAAACGCAACTCCTGATCATCATGGCCACTCTTGCAGTCGGCGCTTGCACGACGCTTCACGAGCCGCTTGAGGAAGCAAAACCGATCGAATCTATACGCCTGTCTGGGGACTTTGCCGAAGTTGCCCATTGCCTCGAATACGCGCTACGCGCGCGCGATCCGGCCGGCCACTACGAGTTCGTCTCGGAAGGTGCTCAGGGCGTTCTCGAGAGCAACGGCGAGTGGGAAGTTATCTTCCGGCAAGAAACGCCAACAAGCCTTCGTGCCGCCATCAAGACCGAACTCAACAACGCGGGCCAGCCAAAGCGGCCGGCCGGCCTAACGCTCCTGATCGCAACCTGCGCCGGCGGCAATTCCTGACGGCTTAGGCTTCCGCCAGAAACGCGTCGATCGCGGACACCGCCTCGGGCTCACTCAAGGACGGACAATGGCCCCGGCCGGGCACAATTGCTTTGCGCATGTCGGGTTTGCGCTTCGCCATTTCGGCCAAGACCTCTTCATCGAGAATATCTGACATCGCGCCGCGCACGATAAGGACGGGCGTGTCTTTCATAGCACCCCAACTGTCCCACCAGTCCGGCGGCCGCTTCCGCGCGCGAAAGACCTTGCCGTAGACCGGGTCCATGTCCGGAACAATTTTTCCATCACGCGATTTGTAGGTCCGTTTCGTTCGCTCCAACCATTCGGCATCGGTAAGGGTGATCCCGCGTTCAGCGCGTTCTTTTTGCGCGGCGGCAGCTTCTTCTATGCTATCGAAGGCCATAGACTTTCCCATATTCTCGTGCAGGCGCTGACGGCCCCCTGCACCAATCACTGGACCAACATCGTTCATCACGACGCCCGCGATTGCATCCGGACGCTCTAGTGCGATGTGCATGGTGACAATGCCGCCGAGCGAGGTGCCGATAATCACGACCCGGTCCAATCCCTCATGAGAAAGCAGGTCCAGCACGTCATCGCGGTCGACAAAATAGGAATAGTGTTCCCAATCCGGGTCGTAGTCAGACTGTCCGTGGCCACGCCAATCCATGCATAGAACTCGTCGGTCGGCGCTAAGTCGCGTTGCCAACTCGAGATACTGCTTTGAATTACCGGTTGTGCCCGACAGGCATAGAACCGGTGTTTGCCCGTCGGGACCGGCGAAGTCTCGGTAGTACAGGCTCAGACCATCACGTGTGGAAAATCGTTTCTCGACAAATGCGGGCAACATGCCCTCCCTTTTTTGGTGTTTAGATTGGAATAGTTACTCCCAAACCCACTACGAATATTAACGACGGTTTGGTGTTTATCTTTCGTCACAACAGCATGGGCATTTTCGAGTGTTGGTATTGGCAAAGAAATAGTAGACGCCGCGATGCACGAGGATCGAAAGCAGAACACCCGCACAGGAGGCATTTTCCAGCATGGTTTTGCAGCGCACATTTATGTCGATTTCAATGGCAGCAGCTCGCGCCTCACATAGACATCAAACGTGTTGGGCGCACGACCAAGCAACCAGCGCAGGACGTTGCCATTGCCGGCCAATCCATTGGTGTCGTAATGGTCAAACATCCGAGCGCGGGTTTCCATTATATGGGCTGGCATACCCGCGGCCTTTGCCTTGGCTCGGAAGTCGTCGAGCTTTTCTTGGCCGGCACGTACCGGATGACCAAGAATATCAGTGAGAACCCGCGCCTTGTCTTCGCAAGACAACATGGCCGGGCCACCTAACTCGTAGATGGCATAAAAGTGTTCGGCGTGGCCGAGCACTTTTGCCGCCGCCGCACCGACATCTTCGAGATCCACTAGGGATAGTTTCGCCTTGGATGAGAATGCCAGGGTATGAACGCCTCGCTTGGAAATGCCCTCCCAGTCACCTGCGATCATTTGCATGTATGATGTCGGCTGCAGGATCGTGTAGGCAAGCGACGACTCGATCAGCGCCTCTTCCACGAAAACTTTATTCCAGTGATGGGTCAGGCCCTGCACTTGGGGGTGGAGCACTGAGTGGTAAACAAAGTGCGTAACACCCGCCGCCTGAGCGACGCTGATCACGCGCCTCCCCAACGCCACCTCCTCGGGGTTCATGTTGGGTGGAATGTGGTAGACGGCTTCAACGCCATTCATGGCGCGGGCCACGTCATCGTCATCGCCAAGATCAGCGGTTACTGCCGTTGCCTCGGCGTATTGCGAGAGCGTGCCACTGTACTGCGCCTGTCGGGTGACGAACCGCACACGATGCCCAGCGCCGACAAGGGCCGGGACAATGTATTGGCCCGTTCGTCCGCCAGCCCCAGTGACTAATACCTCCATAGCAATGCCCTCCCCTAAAGCAACATCGAACCACAGCCACCCCATTCCACAAACCTGCAGCGTGCGGCTGACCGCACCTCGTGCTATGGCATCTCATGGCATTCGACGATCTGCGCCCGCAATCACCACGCACACCGGAAAACACCCGAGTACCGGCATTGGCAACTGCATATGGAGTCGCGGCATTAGCGCGGTCGCGCGTGGCGGTGGAAACGCTATCTCCGGCAATGGATATCGCGTTTGGGGCGCACCCCGACCAAAAACTCGACATCTACCGATCTGTGGGAAGCGAGGGCGCACCGGTCTTGATGTTTTTTCACGGCGGCGCGTGGGCCCATGGTTACAAAGAGTGGAACGGGTTCATGGCGCCGGCACTGGTCGACTTGCCGGCGGTCTTTGTGTCCGTCGGCTATCGCCTCGTGCCGGAACACAAATGGCCCGCTCCCTTTGACGATGCGCTCAACGCATTGCGTTGGGTCCATGCCAACATCGCGGCATACGGTGGGGACTCCACACGAATTCACGTTGCGGGATGGTCTGCCGGTGGCACCCTCGCCGCCCTCCTCGCGTCACGCCAAGATCTCTACGGCGCGTATGACCTCCCGGTCGACGTCATCCGTAGTTGCATGGTGACCAGCACGTCGTTCCAATTTCGGAACACGGACATGGCTCCCGGTACGCGTGGTGTCACCTACCGTGAATTTCTGTTCGCGACCGATGAAGACGAGACGGCGGCAAGCGTGATCGATCAGGTCCTCGGCCCCTGTCCACCGTTCTTTATCTCCCAGGGCGAGGATGATTTCGTTCACGTGCG
>JAPKDI010000102.1 GCA_026421105.1 Alphaproteobacteria bacterium
TAGAGCTGTTTCACGGGCCGACGCTCGCATTTAAAGATTGCGCGCTGCAACTGTTAGGGCCGCTGTTCGAACACTTGCTCGAACGCGACAACGCGCGCGTGACGATTGTTGGGGCGACATCGGGTGATACCGGGTCGGCGGCGATCGAGGCGTGCCGCGATCGCGAGGCGCTCGATGTCTTCATTCTTTATCCGCATGGCCGCGTGTCTGAAATCCAGCGCCGTCAAATGACGACGGTGCCGTCGGCCAACGTGCATTGCCTTGCCGTTGAGGGCACGTTTGATGATTGCCAAGCCCTCGTTAAGGGCATGTTCGATGATGCCGCGTTCCGCGACGCCCATAAACTGGCGGCCGTGAACTCCATCAATTGGACCCGGATCATGGCCCAGGTGGTCTATTATTTTCATGCCGCACTCGCGCTCGGGGCGCCGCAGCGCGCGGTGGCATTCTCCGTGCCGACCGGCAATTTTGGCGACATTTTCGCAGGCTACGTCGCCGCCCAGATGGGACTCCCGATTGCCTCGCTTTGCATAGCGACCAACCGCAACGACATCCTCGCGCGGTTTATGGCGAACGGCGACTATCAGGTGACGGGTGTCATGCCGACGGTCAGTCCGAGTATGGATATTCAGGTGTCGAGCAATTTCGAGCGGCTGCTGTTCGATCTGATGGGCCGTGACGGCGCAGCGATTGCTGGATTAATGAACGATCTGAAGACCACCGGACAGTTCTCGGTCAGCGAAAACGTGTTGGCGCAGGCGCAGGATCTGTTTCGTGCTGGGACCGTTGACGAGGCCGGAACGCTCGCCGTGATTGCCCAGGAATGGCAGCGCACCGGCGTGCTGGTTGATCCACACACCGCCGTTGGCATCGGCGCGGGTCGTGCCCACAAGCTGGACGGCGTGCCCTTAGTGCATCTGGCAACGGCGCATCCGGCGAAATTTCCCGATGCGGTGGAAAAGGCGACCGGCGTGCGCCCGGCTCTGCCGGCCCGGTTGGCTGATTTGACGACGCGTGAAGAGCGATTTGATGTGGTGGCCAACGACCTGGGCGCGATTCAGGCTTTCGTTGCCGAACGTGCAAGGGCGGCATAGCGATGTCAGAACCACGGTTAACGGAGCTGGACAACGGTCTGCGGGTGGTCAGCGAAGATTCGCCGCATCTAGCGACCTCGGCGGTGGGTGTTTGGGTTGATGCCGGCGCGCGTAATGAACGCCCCGCTTTGAACGGTGTCTCACATCTTATCGAACACATGGCGTTCAAAGGCACCGAGCGGCGTAGCGCCCGCGACATCGCCGAGGAAATTGAAGCCGTGGGTGGGCATCTCAACGCCTATACGTCGCGCGAGCAGACGGCGTTCTTTGCCCGTGTGCTGGAAAATGATGTGCCGTTGGCGATCGATATCATCGGTGATTTGCTGCAGCACTCGGTCTTCGATCCCGAGGAGTTGGAGCGCGAGAAGTCGGTGGTAATTCAAGAGATCGGCCAAGCCAACGACACGCCGGACGACATCATCTTCGACCACTTTCAAGAAGCGGCTTACCCCGACCAGGCGATCGGCCGGTCGATCCTGGGGACGCCCGAAGGCGTCACCGGCTTTCATCGCGACGATCTGCGCGGCTACATGGGCGAACAGTATTACGCAAGCCGCATCGTACTGTCGGCGGCGGGCCGGGTTGATCACGATGCTTTGGTCGCGCTGGCCAAGGAGCATTTCGGCGACCTTGCAACCAAGGGACCGGAGCTGGATGAGGTCGCGGCCTACAAGGGTGGTGATTTTCGTCAAGTGCGGGATTTGGAGCAAGTCCACTTCGTCGCGGGCTTTGACAGCATCGCCTATGACGATCCTGATTATTACACCGCGCAGGTCTATTCGACGTTGCTGGGCGGCGGGATGTCGTCGCGGTTGTTCCAAGAAGTGCGTGAGAAGCGCGGGCTTTGCTACTCGATCTATTCGTTCACGGCGTCCTATGTGGATGGCGGCATGTTTGGGATTTATGCCGGTACCGGCGAAGCCGAAGTGGGCGAATTGATCCCGGCCGTGGTTGGCGAAATCCACAAGTCGATGGAAAATCTTCCCGAAGTAGAAGTAGCCCGCGCGCGGGCCCAATTGAAGGCAGGCCTGTTGATGTCGCTGGAAAGCTCGTCCGCGCGGTGCGAACAATTCGCACGCCAAACGCTCTTGTTTGGCCGGTTATTGCCGACTGAGGAAGTGATTGCCCGCGTCGACGAAGTCGACGCGGAGGGGCTGAAACGCTTTGCAGCGCGCACCTTTGCAGGTGCCCGCCCCACCGTGGCCGCGATGGGCCCAGCCGGTCAACTTGAAGACTATGCGGCATTTGCGGCAAGGTTCATCCTGAACTAGGGCTGAGCGATGGGCGCACTCTTACGCAACTTTACATCCGGATCGGCGCCCCCCGAGCTTGTTGGGGATCGTGTTTACCTGAGGATGCCCCAGCTATCGGATTATGTTGGTTGGGCGCGCGTGCGGCAGGAGTCGCGGGCGTTCCTTGAGCCGTGGGAGCCAACATGGTCGACCGATGCGTTGACTCGAGCCGCCTTCCGCCGCCGGTTGCACCGCTATGCTCGTGAGGTTCGCGAAGACCAGGGCATTGCGTTCTTCATTTTCAACAAGCAAGACGATCAGATTTTAGGCGGGATCACACTGAGCCAGATCTGCCGCGGCGTGACGCAGTCATCATCAGTCGGTTATTGGATTGGGCGTCCCCATGCGCGCCAAGGCTTCATGGCCGATGCGCTGAAGGTGATCGTACGCTTTGTGTTTGAAGGTTTGCGGATGCACCGCCTTGAAGCAGCGTGCATACCGAACAATTTGCCGAGCCAAGGTGTGCTCAAGAAGTGCGGTTTCCGCGAGGAAGGTCTCGCGCGTGAATACCTGTGCATCAATGGCGTTTGGCAGGACCACAAGCTATTCGCCATCGTTTCGTCCGACCCGTGGCACGCGAAGCCCGCCAAGCCACGGTTGATTAAGACCGTCTGAGGCGTCAGGCGTGGCCGGCCTGGCCGGATAGAAAAGAGACGTCGATCCCGAGTGCCTCAACAGCCCGCCCCCATTTCGTGTCGAGTTCATCATCAAAAATGATGGCGTCGTCGGGCGGCACCTGGAGCCAGGCGTTGGCCTGGACCTCGTCATCAAGTTGGCCTGGCCCCCACCCGGCATAGCCCAGCGCCAGCAAACTATGGCGCGGTGTCGGGCTGCCTTGGGCGATGGCTTCGAGGATGCCAACCGACGCGGTGAGACCGACTTGGTCGTTAACCTGAAGCGTGCTGTCTTGGGTGTAGTCGGCTGAGTGCAGCACGAAGCCGCGGCCGGTCTCGACGGGGCCACCAAAATGGACGCGAATCTGACGCTCCGGCGTCTCGGTCTCGATGTTGAGTTGCTCCAGAAGGTTGGGAAAGTCGATATGATCGACCAATTGATTGACGACGAGCCCCAGTGCGCCTTCGTCCGAATGAGCGCACATATAGATCACAGCACGGTCAAACCGCGGATCCCCCATGCCCGGCATCGCGACCAATAGCTGGCCTACAAAATATGTTGCGTCCTCAGTCATGCGCAGGTGCCTCCTGGCTGGTGTCACGGCCGTATAGCAAAGTCTTACGACCTTATGACCCATTCTCGACGGCGCCGTCCCTATATTGTAGGGAACGTTTGAGGCAAGACAACGGCCACCCGATCACTGAGATTGCTCAATGACGCCCTTCTCTTTTGCTAACGCCCGTACTCGACTAACGCAGACCCTGCTAGGCGCGGTGGTTGGCATTGTCGTGTCGGTCGGCAGTGCGGTCGCGCAAGAGGCGAAAACGTCGTCGGGATGGCTGATCACGCATTTCAGCCAGGTCCGGATGATCGCGGCAACCGCGGGCGGGAAAACGGACGGCACACTGACCATTGGTTTTCACGCCCGACTTGATCCGGGTTGGCATATCTATTGGCGCACGCCTGGCGAGACCGGTTTGCCGACCCAGTTTGATTTTTCCAACTCGCAAAATGTGTCCAACGTCGCCATCGATTGGCCGGCACCGATCCGCGCCTCGTTGCTTGGCTACAACGCGTGGGTCTACTCGGATGAAGTGGTCCTGCCAATGACGGTGACGATCGCTGATCCGGATAGGCCTGTGCGGATTGAAGCGGCCGGAGTTTATGCGATCTGCAAGAATATGTGCACGTTTCATAACGAGATCTTTGTTTTGAACTTGCCGGCGCGGGCACGAACGACGACGCCTTATGCAGCGCTGATCGGCAAGTTCGGTGCGCAGGTTCCCTCAAAGATCAGAGGTGGGTCTTTGGATGTGGCGCGGATGGCCACCAGCACTGATCGGGTCACGCTTGAAGTGACTTCCGCGACGCCCCTGGCGGGGGTCGATGCTGCCGTCGAGGGGCCGTTAGATTTTGTCTTTGGCTTCCCGGCAGTGACTTACGGAGCGGGTCGGCTCTCGGCCGTCTTGGAAATCCCCATGGAGTTTGTCGGGACGGAACGGACGGCACGTGCAGATTTGGTCGTGACGGTGATGGATGGCGACCGCGCGATCGAGCGCCGCCGGGTTCTGTCGATGGCCCGCTAAGTTCCTGCACCGGGTGGGTTGTACCCTCGCTCGAGTGAACCTAAATTACTGCCTGCCTTGCCGGGACAAGTGGCGCTGGCTTATTAGATGAATAGACATATTTCAGAGGGCTCGCGGATTGCGGCCCCCATTATATCAGAGGACGCAAATGACGATCAAAGAAGGCGACAAGATTCCTGACGCAACCCTCATGTCCATGACTGACAGCGGCCCGAAGCCGATGTCGACCAAGGACCTGTTCGACGGCAAGAAAGTGGCGCTGTTTTCGGTGCCGGGTGCCTTTACCCCGACCTGCTCGGCGCAGCATTTGCCGGGTTTTGTCGACAATGCCGATGCGATCAAGGCAAAGGGTGTCGACACTATTGCATGCATGGCCGTGAACGACGCGTTCGTCATGTCCGCTTGGGGCAACGACCGCGGCGTGGGCGACAAAATTCTGATGCTGGGCGACGGCAATGCCGAACTAACCAAGGCAATGGGCCTGGAGCTCGATGCCAGCGGTTTCGGTCTTGGCACGCGCGGTCAGCGGTTCTCGATGATCGTCGACAACGGCGTCGTTAAGAACCTCAACATCGAAGAAGGCGGTGCCTTTGAGAAGAGCAAGGCCGAGGTCATCCTCGAGCAGCTTGGCTAAGACCTAAGGTCATAGTGGAAAAGGGCGGGACTGGTTCCCGCCCTTTTTATTTGTAGGGCTCCATCCCAGCGCGGGCGAGGGCATCAGCGCGTTCGTTCTCGGGATGCCCATCGTGGCCCTTGACCCAGTACCACTCGACGGTGTGCCGCGTGCGAGCTTCGTCGAGGGCGCGCCAGAGGTCTTCATTCTTGACCGGCTTCCGCGCAGCGGTGCGCCAGCCGTTCTTCTTCCACCGATCAATCCATTGGGTGATGCCGTCACGCACATAGGTGCTGTCGGTGTGAAGCCGCACGGTGTCCGCAGCTTTGACCGCGTTGAGCGCTTCGATGGC
>JAPKDI010000103.1 GCA_026421105.1 Alphaproteobacteria bacterium
CCCAGCGATTGGCCCTCGGCCACAACAATATCCGCACCCATGGCGCCGGGCGGCGTCACCGCCCCTAACGATACCGTTTCCCCTACAGCCACAACCAACAACGCGCCCTTCGCATGGCACGCCTCGGCGAGCGGTCGAAGGTCGTGCAGGTGACCAAAAAACGTTGGGTTCTGCACCACGACACACGCCGTGTCTTCGTCAATCAGGGGCACAAGATCTTCAACGCTTAAGGCGTCGGGATCGCAGGCCACAATATTGCCGTCGAGAAACTTGGACTGGGTCTCCACCACGCTGCGGTATTGAGGATGAAGCCCACCTGACAGCACCGACCGTCGCCGCCGCGTGACCCGGTTAGCCATCAGCACCGCTTCGGCGCAAGCCGTGGCACCGTCGTACATCGAAGCGTTCGCCACTTCCATGCCGGTAAGCATCGCTACCTGGGTCTGGAACTCGAACAGCACCTGCAACGTGCCTTGGCTCACCTCAGGTTGATACGGCGTGTAGGCCGTCAGGAACTCGCTGCGCTGGATCAGATGATCCACAGCCGCCGGCACGTGGTGGCGATAAGCCCCGGCGCCCACGAAGAACGGCACGGTTCCCGCTGCCATGTTCTGGGCCGCCATCTCTGAGAGCGCCCGCTCAACCGCCATCTCTCCCGCGTGAGGCGGCAAATCCACCGGCCCCTCCAGCACCGCCGAACGGGGCACATCGACAAACAACTCATCGACCGCCTTGACGCCAATGGTTTGCAACATCGTGCGCCGGTCCTCGGCGGTATGCGGGAGGTAACGCATTAGTCGAGCCCCTGAAGAAACGCTTTGTAGTCGGAGGCACTCATCAATTCTTCGATCTCGTCGGCATCGGCGATTTCCATCCGCCAAAACCAGCCCTGTTCCTCAGCGCTTTCGTTGACGAGCCCCGGCGTCGCCTCAAGGTCGTCATTCACCTCGACAATCTTGCCCGCAATGGGAGCATAAACCTCACTAGCCGCCTTGACTGATTCGACAACCGCGGCATCGCCGCCGGCCTCGACATCGGCACCAACATTCGGCAATTCAATAAAGACAACATCGCCGAGTTGCTCTTGGGCATATTCCGAGATGCCCACTGTGGCCGTATCACCTTCGACACGGACCCATTCATGATCTTTGGTAAATCTAACTTCGCTCATTGCTGCCTCGGGTCGTTATTTTGCGTAGCGGTGCGGCGTGAAGGGCATTTTGACAACAGCGGCCGCATGCCGTTTGCCCCGGATATCAAGTTCAATTTCAGTGCCGGCCTTCGCGTGAGCGCGGTCGACATAGCCCATCGCCACTGGTCCGCCGACGCTCGGGCCAAAGCCGCCGCTGGTGATCTCGCCAATGGCCGTACCACTCGCGTCAACTACGGCGGTATGCGCCCGTGCCGGCGCGCGGCCGGCCGGTTTGATGCCGACCCGACGCCGTGTCGGTCCGTCAGCAAGCTGAGCTTGGATGATCGTATCTCCCGGAAACCCACCGCTCGCGCGGCGGCGCTTGGAAATCGTCCAGGCCAAACCCGCCTCAACCGGCGTGGTGTCGGGGGTCAAATCGTCGCCATACAGGCAAAGTCCGGCTTCGAGGCGCAATGAGTCGCGCGCGCCCAGGCCCACCGGCGCGACTTCCGGCTCGCCCAATAGGGTGCGTGCCAACGCTTCAGCGTCGACATTCGCCACCGAGATCTCAAATCCATCTTCGCCGGTATAGCCGGACCGACTAACCCAGGCCGCGATCCCAGCAATCTCGATTGCGGCAGACTTCATGAAACCCAGGCCGGTAATTCCCTGCGCATGGCGCGCCAACGCCGCAGCAGCGCACGGCCCTTGCAACGCAAGCAATGCACGATCCTCGTCGTAGACAACCGTTGCTGCGCCCAGGGACGCGCGCAGGAGTTCGAGATCGTCATCCTTGCAGCCCGCGTTGACTACGATGAACAGATCGTTGTGCCGCCGCGTCACCATCAGGTCGTCGAGCACACCGCCGCGCTCGTTGGTGAACATCGTGAGGCGCATCTCACCCGGCTTGAGCACCGCTATATCGCCCGGCACAAGCCCTTCGAGACGTGCATCCGCGTCGGCCGCCGTCAACCTGACTTGCCCCATGTGCGAGACATCGAACAGCCCCGCGCCAGAGCGCGTATGCAGGTGTTCTTTCAAGATTCCGGCGGAGTATTGCACCGGCATGGCATAGCCGGCAAACGGCACAAACTTCGCGCCCAACTCGGCGTGCAGTGCATGTAGTGGCGTTTGTTTTGGGTCTTGGCTCACGAACACTCCGGACAATAAGGGACACAAGACCTGACATGGCCTGCTGCCTCCTCTGTCTCGGAACCTGAAGAGATTTGACCGGGGTCGCGATCCGGCTTGCCCCTTCGGTGGAACCAGCGGCTAGTGCTGCCGCGGGCTCGCTTTCCAGAGTTTCATCACGCTGCGGTCCGGTTGCCTGAGAGTTTCCGAGGCGGTTGCTCCTTCGGCGCCGAATGTCCTCCTGACACCCGATCTCTCCCGCAGCGATCATCTGATTCCCGCCACAATTCAACGTGACAGTAAGGGCATGATAGGGAGAGGCTGGGACGAGTCAACAAACCCCCGCGGAATCAACTGTGGATAAATCGACGCGACAAAAGCGCCGGTTTTGGCGGGGCCTAGCGTCCTGGCAGGCGCGGCAGGCCGGTCCGACGCTGGCGTTCTTGGCGGTTGAATTCTAGTTGCTCGGGGGTCAGCTCAAACCCGACCAGGATCTCGTAGTCGATACCGCGCAAATCGGCGCGGATCGGAAGGATCTGCTCGATTTCTTCGATCGCAGCGGCCTGGCGCTGACCGGCCTGAAACGTAAAGGTCGAATCGAAGCGCTCGCGCGCGAGGATCTTCTGGTCCTTGTCCACGACCGCGACGAAATACACGAATGTCTTTTCGCTGGCCTTAGCCGCTGGCCCACGTGTCGCCACCAAGCGCGCCACGACCGTGCTGGTCACCGTGTCCCCGGCCCGGGTGTAGTCGCAGTTGCTCGCTATCCGCTCGATCGACGCGCGATAGGCGACGTCGGTGAGGTCTTGCCCTCGGCCTTGCGCAAACAGCGTGATTTCGGAAGCGTCGCCTAGGATCAACACGCCTGGGCAGGGTGCCGATGGTGTGCCGGTGCAGGCCGCTGTCAGTCCAGCGATCGCCGCAACCGCGATCAGACCCAAGCCACTACGAATCGCCATAGCTCTTAGAGGCCTTTGTGGCTGCCGTCGCACATGGGCACACTGCCCGTGCGTTTGCAGCCACAGAAATAGGCCTTCGCGGTCTTTTCGGCGGTGTGTTTTTCAGGCGTGAACTCGGTGTCTTTGTGGCTGCCGTCGCAAAATGGCTGGCTCTGGCTGCGTCCGCAGCGGCACCAATAATAATCCTTACCCGCCTCGACATCGACAGCGTACGGCCCGATTTGGGCGACGACGGCCTCGGACATTGGTTCTCCTGACAGCGCTAAAAGCGTGGCGGCACTCTATCGAAGGACCCTAGGGGTGACAAGCTGACGGGCCCCGCGGGGGCCGCCCCTCGCGAGATTGTGGCGCTGCGAATAATGCGCTGCACCCCATCGCGGCGAGCCCATCACTCGGCTATACCTAGAGCCAATGTCGGCACCGCCCCTTACCGTTCTGATGGCCAGTCCGCGTGGCTTTTGCGCTGGCGTCGACCGCGCAATCCTGATCGTCGAACGGGCGCTCGAGCGGTTTGGCCGCCCGGTCTACGTGCGCCACCAGATCGTGCACAACGCACGGGTCGTCGCCGACCTCGAACGCGCCGGCGCGATTTTCGTCACCGAGCTCAACGAGGTGCCGCAAGATGCCCCAGTCGTCTTTTCCGCACATGGCGTTGCGCGCAGCGTCGTAGACGAAGCCCGCGACCGCAGCATGCTCTTCCTCGATGCCACCTGCCCCTTGGTCCACAAGGTCCACCACGCGGCACAGGGCCACCACGAGGCCGGACGCCACGTAATGTTGATCGGCCATGCTGGCCACCCCGAGGTGATCGGCACCATGGGCCAGTTGCCTGAAGGCGCTATGACGCTTGTCGAAACCATCGAGGACGTGCGCGCTGTTGCGGTGCCTACAGACAAGACCCTCGCCTACGCCACACAAACCACGCTCTCGGTCGATGAGACAACCGACATCATCGCAGCACTACAGGCGCGTTTCCCCACGATTATCGGCCCGACTCGCGAAGATATTTGCTATGCCACGACGAACCGCCAACAGGCGGTCCGTCGCATGGCGCAGGACTGTGACTATTTCCTCGTGCTTGGCGCGCCGTCGTCGTCAAATTCCCGTCGACTCGTCGAGACGGCGCAACGCGCCGGCTGCGAAAAGGCAGTGTTAGTCCAAGATGCTGGCGAAATCGACTGGTCCAGCTTGCGCGGGATCAGCCGCCTCGGCATCAGCGCCGGCGCGTCCGCGCCCGAAATCTTGGTGACCGAGGTCGTGCATGCTTTGGAAGAACGTTTCGATATCACCATTCAAGAGGTTTCCGGCGCTTCAGAAAACGTTACGTTCAAATTGCCTCGCATTCTCGAGGCGTGATCTGATCGCGGACGCACGATGGCTGTTTATACCGAGATATCCGACGACGAACTCACCGCCTTTGTAGCGGCCTACGACATTGGCCATCCGGTGTCCCTCAAGGGAATCGCTGAGGGTGTTGAGAACTCCAACTACCTCCTGCAAACCGACCGCGACAATTACATTCTGACGATCTACGAAAAGCGGGTTTCTGCACGCGACTTGCCTTTCTTCCTCGGCCTCATGGACCACTTGGCCGGACGGGGCTTCCCCTGCCCCACCCCAATTCACGGCCGGGATGGAGACGCGTTGCGCCAGGTCGCGGGCAAGCCGGCGGCGATCGTGAGCTTCCTCGAAGGCATTTCGGTACGCCGCCCGACCACCGAGCATTGCGCTCTGCTCGGTACCGCCCTGGCGGCAATGCATTTGACTGGTGCCGATTTTTCGACACACCGCGCCAACGCCTTGTCAGTGGCGGATTGGCGTCCGCTCCATGATCGCACCAAAGCCGACGCAGACTCTGTTGAACCAGGCCTTGCTGCGAACATCGCTCGGGAACTCGACGATATCGAGCGAACTTGGCCTCGCGATCTGCCAAGCGGCGTCATTCACGCCGACCTCTTTCCGGACAACGTCTTCTTTCTCCAGGACCGATTGTCTGGCTTTATCGATTTCTATTTCGCGTGCAACGACTACTACGCCTACGACATTGCGGTCTGCCTCAACGCGTGGTGCTTCGAAACCGATGGGTCATTCAACATCACCAAAGCCAAAGCCCTCCTCACGGCCTATCGCAAAAAGCGCCCGATCACCCCCGAGGAATTAGCGGCACTCCCAATACTCGCCCGTGGCGCCGCCTTGCGCTTCTTGCTGACCCGCCTCTACGACTGGCTCAACCAAGTACCGGG
>JAPKDI010000104.1 GCA_026421105.1 Alphaproteobacteria bacterium
CTGCGATGAAACCGCTGTCGCCATTGTCTGTGACGATGGGGCAGGAGCGGGAACAGTCCTGTCCAATGTGGTGCTCAGCCAGCTCGAAGATCATCGTCCCTACGGCGGTGTGGTGCCGGAAATCGCGGCCCGGGCTCATCTGGAACATCTCGATTCGATTATTGCCCGTGCGCTCGAAGACGCCGGGATGGGCCTTGGTGCGATTGACGGCATTGCCGCAACCTCTGGTCCCGGTCTGATCGGGGGCGTGCACGTGGGCAGCATAACCGCCAAGGCAATCGCCTCGGCACGCGGCCTACCATTTATTGCCGTCAACCATCTCGAAGCCCACGCGCTGACCGCACGTCTAACCGATGATGTGGCCTTTCCCTATTTGTTGCTGCTGGTTTCGGGCGGACATTGTCAGCTGCTCGCCGTTGAGGGGCTTGGCCAGTACACCCTGCTCGGCACCACGATTGATGATGCCATCGGCGAAGCCTTCGACAAGACCGCCAAATTACTCGGACTTGGTTTCCCCGGAGGCCCAGCCGTTCAGGACGCCGCGGCCCGCGGCGATGCGAAGCGGTTCAAACTGCCACGCCCTCTTAAGGGGAGGGGCGGATGTGACTTTTCATTCTCTGGCCTGAAAACCGCCGTCCGACAGACGGCGCTAAAGCTCAGCGATCCGGCGCCTGACCAAGATCTCGATGATCTCGCCGCCTCCTTTCAGACCGCCGTCTGCGACACGGTTGCCGATCGCTGCAAAAACGCTTTCATGCTGTTCGAAGAAAGATGCGGTGCACCGCCACCCACGCTCGTGGCCGCCGGTGGCGTGGCAGCAAACCTTTCGCTACGTGCGACACTCAAAAAAATCTGCACAGCCGAAAGCATCAAGCTGGTCGTGCCACCGCCCGCATTATGTACCGACAATGGCGCCATGGTTGCTTGGGCAGGACTGGAACGACTACGCGCCGGAATTACTTCGCCGATGGACTTCCGGCCGCGACCGCGCTGGCCACTGGCCGAATTGCGCGCCGCCGAATAAGGTTGAACCCGAACGCTCACCCACCACTTGATAGCCATGTCACCCGCAGACCTACCGGACACCAAAATCGACGTTCAGCCGCTATTCGCGACCCCGGTCGCCTTCGCGCGACTGCCCAATGCCGACGCCAACAACGCGACGCTGCGAACAACAATTCTTGCTCGATCCGAAAGCCATCCCTCAACCGCACATTCCAATCTGGGTGGTTGGCAATCCTCCCGGGACCTGCCCGAATGGGGCGGCGCGGAAACTAAGCTACTGCTTTCCTTCGTACGCCAGATCGCTGACAAATTCACCGCTGACCGGAACGGTCAGGCCGCACCCCAGAACTGGCAGATGAACGCTTGGGCCAATGTAAACCGAGCGGGACATGGCAACGAATTTCACACCCATCCCGGCTGCATGTGGTCAGTGGTCTATTACGTTGATGACGGCGGCGGAGTTGCCGGCGCCCCCCTTGGCGGCGAGTTTGAAATCCAGGATCCACGCGGGGTCGCCCCGGCGATGTATCGCCCGGATCTCGTTCCCGCCGTACCCGGTGGGGCTGCCATGGGGGCAAGCGAAATGATTCAGCCTGTGGCCGGAACTCTGATGATGTTCCCTTCCTGGGTTTCACATGCCGTACGACCCTATACAGGCGACGGGACACGTATCTCTATCGCCATCAACCTAAGCTGACCATGGCCAACGTGATACAGCGGATCGCCGTTATCGGTGCAGGAGCTTGGGGGACGGCACTGGCCAGCGTGGCACAACGCGCCGGGCGCGATGTTGTTATCCATGCTCATGAAGCCGAGACGGCGGACATCATCAACACCCGGCATGAAAACACCGAGTTCCTGCCAGATATTCCGCTCGACCCCCGCATCCGTGCAACGATCGAGATCGATGATGCGGTTACAAACTCTGATGCCATTCTGCTGGTCACGCCAGCGCAGTTTCTGCGGCCGACGCTCGCACAAATCACCGCAACCCAGCCCGGCCCTCACCCCATCGTGATCTGCGCCAAGGGAATTGAACTCGACACCGGCCTACTGATGAACGAGGTCGCGGAATCCGTCTCACCCGAGGCTAGGCTCGCCGTGCTCTCCGGACCAACCTTCGCCGCAGAAGTAGCGCGCGGCCTGCCGACAGCCGTAACCCTTGCCTGCAGCGACAGCGCTCTGGCAACTGCCCTCGCCGATGCACTCGGCACGCCCTCGTTTCGGCCCTACACCGCCAGTGATGTGGTCGGCGCAGAGGTCGGTGGCGCCATCAAGAATGTTATCGCCATTGCCTGTGGTGTGGTCGACGGACATGCCCTCGGCCAGAATGCGCGGGCCGCCGTTATCGCACGCGGCCTTGCAGAAATCACTCGATTTGCAGTGGCCCTCGGGGCTGATCCACGCACGCCGATGGGCTTATCTGGACTGGGTGATCTGACTTTGACCTGCACCTCCATTGCGTCGCGCAATTACGCGCTGGGTGCGACATTAGGTGGCGGCACATCCTTTGCTGACGCCATGGCCGGACGCAAGACCGTAGCCGAGGGCGTCACCACGGCGCCCGCAGTTCTGACACGCGCCGATGAACTCGGCGTCGAGATGCCTATCTGCGCGGCGGTCACCGCGATTCTGCATCAAGGTGCGGGCATCGAGGACACGATCAACGCTGTACTCGCACGGCCGCTCCGATCTGAGGGTTGAGCCTAGAGGGCTAAGACCAAAGGATCGATTGGCAGAAACCGCCCCCATCCGTATATGTGAGCGGGTACAATCGACCAGAGGAAAATTCGCATGCCGTATAGGCTATTGAAACCCAAGCCTGGCGCCTGGTCGTGGGACGACCAAGTTAAAAGGCGATCGAACACTGGGACGGGGTCCGCAACCATCAGGCTAACAACAACATGAAGGCCATGAAAATCGGCGATCAGGGCTTTTTCTATCACTCGGTTAACGAAAAGCAGGTGGTTGGATCGGTTGAGGTCGTACGCGAGCACTATCCCGACCGCACGGATGGATCCGGCCGCTTCGGCATGGTCGACTTCAAGACAACCAAGCCCGTCAGGACACCGGTGACGCTAGCCGACTGCAAATCAAACCCAAAGCTCGAAAAGATGATCCTCGTGAACAATTCCTGTCTCCCCGTTCAGCCGGTCGCTGCTGGAAGGTGGAAAGAAGTTTGTCGGATGGCGGGCGTGAAACCGTGACACCAGAGAGCGACCCTCAAACACCCGTGATGCGCGGCAACCGCCGCGTGCTGTGTCATGTCGATGAGGTGAGTGAAGCCGGCAAGGGATTCACCCTCCACCGTATCTTCAAGGACAAGCCCGAAGCGGTAATGCCGATCTTTCTTGTCCCGGATGCCGAAGACATTCACTGCTACATGAACATGTGCCCGCACCAGGGAATCACTCTGGAAATGAAGCCGGACATGTTTTTGGATGTAGGGCGCGAACTAATCCAGTGTTCCACCCATGGGGCAAAATTCCGCAAGGAAGATGGCTACTGCACTAAAGGTCCCTGTATCGGACGATCTCTAACAAAACTCCCGGTCATGATCGACGACGACGGCATGGTGTTGTTCGGCGCCTAAGCCTCTGCACCTGAATTTCAGGGATGAGTTGTGCCTGCTCATCGATTTCCTGATAATACGCACCAACAATCCGGCGCTGCGTATCCAAGCAGGCCAATACAATCAGAGGGAGGGACGGCGTCATGTCTCGCGAAATTTATCCTGTGCCCGAAGAATGGGCATCACGCGCCTGGGCTGACAACGCCAAGTATCTTGAAATGTATAACCAGTCGATTCAGGATCCCAACGGGTTCTGGGACGAACACGGCAAACGCCTCGACTGGATGCAGCCCTACACCAAGGTCAAGAACGTCTCCTATAATGCCGCCGATCTACATGTGAAATGGTATGAAGACGGTGTTCTCAACGCTTCTGCTAATTGCCTAGACCGACACCTTCAAACACGTGGCAATCAGGTTGCCATCATTTGGGAAGGAGACGACCCCAAGGACGACGCCAAGATCACCTACAAGGATCTGCACGCGCGGGTATGCCGCTTTGCCAATGGCATGAAGGAACTCGGCGTTGCCAAGGGCGATCGGGTAACAATCTATCTGCCGATGATCCCCGAGATCGCCGTTGCAATGCTCGCCTGCGCCCGAATCGGCGCGGTCCACTCAGTTGTGTTCGGTGGCTTCTCCCCGGACTCGATCGCCGGCCGCATTCAGGATTGTGAATCCACCTTTGTAATCACTTCCGATGAAGGTCTGCGCGGCGGCAAGTCGATCCCCCTCAAGGACAATGTGGACAAAGCACTGCAGCAGTGCCCCGGGGTCAAGAACTGCGTCGTAGTCAAACGGACCGGCGCGGATATTGGCTGGGTAGAGGACCGTGATGTCTGGTACCATGAGCTAACCGATGCCCAGTCCGACGACTGCGCGCTCGAACCTATGAGCGCGGAAGACCCACTGTTCATCCTCTACACATCTGGCTCAACCGGAAAGCCCAAGGGCGTGTTGCACACGACCGGCGGATACATGGTCTATGCCGCGATGACGCATCAATACGTCTTCGACTATCACGACGGGGACATCTACTGGTGCACCGCGGATTGCGGCTGGATTACCGGCCACAGCTATATCGTCTATGGACCACTAGCCAATGGCGCGACGACGATGATCTTTGAAGGCCTGCCCAACTACCCAACCGCCTCGCGGCACTGGGAGGTTTGCGACAAGCATCAGGTCAACATCTATTACACAGCGCCGACCGCCATCCGGGCGCTAATGCGTGAAGGTGACGACCCGGTTAAAAAGACCTCGCGCAAGTCGATTCGCCTGCTAGGCACGGTTGGAGAGCCTATCAATCCGGAAGCCTGGGCCTGGTACAATGATGTGATCGGCGAAAACCGCTGCCCCATCGTCGATACCTGGTGGCAAACCGAAACCGGTGGCATCCTGATCACACCACTGCCCGGCGCGACAGCCACCAAACCCGGTTCGGCCACCCGACCCTTCTTCGGCATTCAGCCGGTGCTGGTCGATGCCGAAGGCGCCGTCCTCGAAGGCGCGGCCTCAGGAAATCTGTGCATCGCTGATTCCTGGCCAGGCCAGATGCGTACGGTTTATGGCGATCACCAGCGCTTCGTCGACACCTACTTCAAAACCTATCCGGGCATGTACTTCACCGGCGACGGCTGCCGTCGCGACGAAGACGACTACTATTGGATCACCGGCCGGGTCGATGACGTGATCAACGTGTCGGGCCACCGCATGGGCACCGCCGAAGTCGAAAGCGCGCTGGTGGAACACAAAACAGTCGCCGAAGCCGCCGTTGTCGGTTACCCCCACGACATCAAAGGGCAGGGCATCTACGCTTATGTGACCCTGAAGCTGGGCGAGGAACCAACCGACGAGTTGCGCAAGGAACTGGTGCAGTCCGTCCGCA
>JAPKDI010000105.1 GCA_026421105.1 Alphaproteobacteria bacterium
GGAGGGGGAATATTTTGCCGACCTTTGCCGTTGCACAGGAATAATTTCACAATCTTTGCCTAAATCCTCAGATTCATGCGAATGGCCTCGAATCCCGCTTGCCCGGGTCGATTTGGATCGATATCTCTACACCATAGGGCTTGGAGTAATGATGGCGAACGAGGGCCGAGGACTCCTCACGCGGGTCTACGGGCATCTATTCCCCGAACGACAAATCTATCTGCGCAGCGAGGGCGAAGTTCGATTCGCAACCTTTTCCGCGAAGGCACAACTCGGCCTGGTGTCAATCGGGCTGATGGTCGCCGCATGGGTCGTATTTTCGACATTCCAATACGTTTTTCAGAACGACATCATCGCCTCGAAAAACGAGCGCATTCGTGTGGGTCAAGAAGCGTACTTGGCCCTGGAAAGCGAGATGCGCAACACGCAAATTAGGTTCATCTCTGCGGCCCAAGATCTCGACGCAAAACATAGCCAGTTGATTGCGCTGGTATCGCAAAAAGAAAACTTAGAGCAGCGGCTCCACATTATCTCCGGGCGCCTAACTGTGGTCTCCGACGACCACCTTGAGGCGTCGGAAGAGGCAGCGGCGCTTCGCACCCAACTTCAAGAAGAACGCAGCACCCTTTCAGGTCGAATTGGTACCTTGCAGGGCCAACTCCGCTCAACGCTGGACCAACGCTCCGGCCTCGAACAGAACCTTACCGCGACCCGAAATCGTGTTGCTTCACTCAGCGCCGAGCGTGACACGCTAATCAAATCGAATGCCGATTTGACGGGCAATCTCAGTACGGTCAATGGCCGCCTGGTCGACATTCGAGGTGAGCAACAACGCTTCATTGATCGAATAGCGGCGCGGACATCGGGCGATATTAACCTGCTCGAAGACACGATCGCCATGACCGGCCTCAATACCGCGACGCTGTTCGAGAAGAGCGGTGTTCTCAACAGCCCAATGGGCGGGCCGGTGATAGATCCCTCTATTGCAGATGACCGTTCGTCTGAGAACCTCGCCAGACTAGATGGCAGCACGGCATTCGATTCGTCGGTTGCAGGTCTGGAGGACAGCCTCCAGCGATGGGAAACGCTCCAGAGCGTCCTGCGGGTGCTCCCGATTGCCGCGCCGGCGGACAATTTCTACATCTCAAGCGACTATGGGCGTCGCCGCGACCCCATTACCAAAAGGAATGCATTTCACGCAGGAGTTGATCTTGCCGGACCGGCGCGACAACCGGTTTACGCGACCGCTCCTGGCAAAGTTGTCCGCGCCGCGAAGAATGGACCGTATGGCAACATGGTCGAGATAGACCATGGGTTTGGCCTTCGCACGCGATATGGGCATTTGGATAGGATCACAGTCAAAAAAAACGAGGAAGTCGAGTTTCGTACTCAGATCGGGCGGATGGGCAGCACCGGTCGCAGTACTGGCACCCACCTCCATTACGAGATAAGGTTTGAGGGCAAAGCTTATGATCCGGCACGCTTTTTGAAGGCAGGGAAGTATGTTTTCAAGAACTGAACGAGGAACTAGTCCATTGCCAGAATCTTCTGGGAGCTCCAAGGACGCCCCCCCGTCACTCATCAGCGCCAACCTTCAAATCGTCGGCAACCTCAGTTCTCAAGGAGAGGTGCAGATCGACGGCACCGTAGATGGCGACGTGGCGGCAAACGCGCTCACCATCGGCGAACGCTCCACGATTAACGGCGAGATCGTAGCCGATCAAGTCGTTGTCCGCGGTCGAGTGAACGGTCGAATTCGTGCCCGCAAGGTTCAGCTGTCCAAGAGCGCCCATGTCGTTGGAGACATCTGGCACGAGGAGCTTGCGATTGACTCAGGTGCATTCGTTGAAGGCCATTGCAAGCGCACGGACAAACCAACTGAAATGCCCGAGGCCCGCCTAAAGTCGGTACCTCAGTCCAAACGTGAAATGGGTCCTGGGACAACCCCAGCGGCTGCACCGGCCTAAGCCAAAAACTCAATACCACACCGCCCTCCGGGCGTCGTGGTCGTTTAGTCGTCGGTTTGCCCGACCCGCGCCGACAGCGCTGCCGCCATGAAATCATCGAGATCGCCGTCAAGAACGCCTGCGGCGTTTCCTTTCTCAACCCCAGTCCGAAGATCTTTGACCATCTGATAGGGGTGTAGGACGTACGATCGAATCTGATGGCCCCAACCGATGTCGGTTTTGGAGTCATGCACCGCTTTCTTCTCGGCACCGCGTCTTTCGATTTCGACTTCGTAAAGGCGCGATTTCAGCATCTTCATCGCCGCTGAACGGTTCTTATGCTGCGACCGGTCGTTCTGGCACTGGACGACGATGCCCGTCGGGAGGTGGGTAAGCCGCACTGCACTGTCCGTACGGTTGACGTGTTGGCCGCCTGCACCCGACGCCCGGTAAGTATCCACGCGGAGATCTTTGTCCTCAATCACGATATCAATCTCGTCATCGACAACTGGATAGACCCCGACGCTCGCAAAACTGGTATGGCGCCGGGCCGAGGCATCAAACGGTGAAATCCGGACAAGACGGTGAACGCCAGTCTCTGTCTTAAGCCACCCGTACGCGTTCGGACCAATGACCCTCAGCGTGGTGGATTTCAGCCCCGCCTCTTCTCCGGGGCTCTCTTCGATCCATTCAACTTTGTAATCATTGGCCTCGATCCAGCGCAGGTACATGCGGGTCATCATCTGCGTCCAGTCCTGGGACTCCGTTCCCCCCGCTCCCGCGTGTACCTCGAGGAAACAATCGTTTCCGTCGGCCTCGCCCGAGAGCAAGGTTTCAAGTTCGTGCTTTGCCGCACGGTCGCGCAGCGCTGCAAGCGCCACACCGGCTTCATCGACGATGGTGTTGTCGCCTTCTGCCTCACCCAACTCAATGAGTTCGACCGTATCTTCGAATTCTGTTTGTAAAGCCTGAAACCGAGTGATGGAGCCATCCAGGGAGGTGCGCTCGCGCATTACCTTGCGGGCCGCCTCGGGGTTCTCCCAAAGGCTGGAGTCTTCGGACTGTCGGTTCAGTTCCTCGAGCCGGACGATGGCGTTGTCGTAGTCAAAGATGCCTCCTTAGCAGCCCAACCGACTGCTCGATGTCGTTTTGTAGTTTTTCGAATTCCGCGCGCATACTCTGACCGGTTCCTAGTGTCTGTTAGTTTGGTAGCGGACCAGCAACGGTCAGTAAAGGCCACCAATACCGGACCCGGTGGTCGCGCGATTGTTGAGTAGGCCACCCGTCTGCGAATCAAGGGCCGCTGCTTCTGCGACCGTCGGTTCGGTGCCCGGCAGGAAAGCTTCGAGAATTACTTCTTCGCTCAGATCGCTGGCCAACTGACCCGTTGAGGCATCGATGCGGACCAGCCGTACTCCACCGGGAATGCGAAATGGAATATCGGGGCGGCCTTCTAGGGCCTGCGCCATGAAATCCCGAAAGATAGGGACCGCGACACTGGCCCCTTGCTCGCCTTGTCCCAGCGTTCGCGGCTCATCAAAACCGGTGAAGACGCCGACAACAAGGTCTGGCGAGAACCCTAGGAACCATGCATCAAAGTTGTCATTTGTGGTGCCCGTCTTTCCCGCCAAATGCATTCCAAGGCGCCGAATACCCCCACCTGTTCCGCGATCGACCACGCCCTGCAGTATTGAAACCATCTGATAAGCCGTTTCTGGCTTGATGACCCTGGCACGGTCATCGCTCAATACCGGCTCGGTTTGCTCTTGCCAGCGATCGACCAAACAGGCGTCGCAAACGCGCTGGTCGTGTTTGAGAATTGTGCGCCCCCGACGATCTTGAACTCGGTCTACGAGGGTCGGTGTGATCCGCCTCCCACCATTCACCAGCATTGCGTACGCAGTGGTCAGGCGCATCAGCGTGGTTTCGCCGGCGCCAAGCGACATTGAAAGGTACTCGGGCAAATTGTCCACGATGCCGAACTTGCCAGCGTAGTCAGAGACAATCTCCATTCCAAGATATTGGGCAAGCCGAACGGTCATCAAGTTGCGTGACTTCTCGATACCGAGGCGCAGAGTCGAGAGACCGTAGAACTTGTTCGTGTAGTTTGCGGGCTTCCAGCTTCCCAAACCTGCCCCCTGATTGATCACGAAGGGGGCGTCGAGAATGCGGCTCGCCGGCGTGAACCCATTTTCCAATGCAGCGGCATAGACGAAAGGTTTGAACGCCGACCCAGGCTGTCGCATTGCCTGCGTCGCCCGGTTGAACTGGCTTTGAGCGTAATCATAGCCACCAACCATCGCGAGGACGCGGCCTGTATGCGGGTCCATCGCTATCAAGGCACCTTGAATCTCGGGACGCTGCCGCAGCCCGAAAACAACACCGGCATCCGTCTCAAGTCGTTCGACTGGGACGACATCGCCGATACTCAGAACGTCTGAAGCCTTCTTGACAGACTTCCCTACGCGTTGGTCCTTGAGATGGGGCCGTGCCCACTTCAGCTCGTCGAACGGGATAAAGCCACGGGCGCCCGATGCAAATCCAACTTGGGCACCGACTTCCTCGACGCCAAGAACTACCGCGAGGTTCCAACCACCCAGGCCTTTTGGTGATTCAACCGCGGCGACCGCTGATTGCCAACGCTCGGTCGGTACGGTCGCAATTGGACCACGCCACCCATGGCGACGATCATATCTCTCCAAACCGCTCCGCAATGCGGATTGGGCGATGCCTTGAAGGCGGGACACCAAAGTGGTTCGAACCGATAGCCCCCCCCCATAAAGGCCATTCTCGCCATAGGAATCATAGAGTTGGCGTCGGACCTCTTCCGTGAAATACGCGGCATCGACAAACGAATCGTCGTGCCGCTGCGATATGCGGAAGGCTCTCTTTGAGGCCAACGTTGCCTCTGACGGCGCAATGAACCCGACAGCAGCCATGCGCCCCAAAACCCAATTGCGCCTTGACTTTGCGGCATCGGCGCGCCGCGTTGGGTGATAGTTGTTGGGCGCCTTTGGCAGCGCCGCCAAGTAGGCCATTTCTTGCAAGCTGAGATTATCGAGCGATTTGTCGAAATAGTTCAGCGCGGCTGCCGCCACCCCGTATGAGCCTTGGCCGAGATAGATCTCATTCAAGTAGAGCTCGAGTATCCGCTCCTTACTCAGGGCGCGTTCGATTCGAAACGCCAAGATTGCCTCTTTAATCTTGCGGTCGATCGAAACCTCATTGGTAAGAAGGAAATTCTTCGCAACCTGCTGCGTTATCGTCGACGCCCCGACCGGCCGGCGGTCGCCGCGGTAATTCATAAGGTTGGTGACCGCGGCGCCCACAACGCTGCGCGCGTCTACCCCGGGGTGTTCGAAGAAAGTGTCGTCTTCTGCTGCGAGAAAGGCCTCGATCAATCGACCGGGCATCGCCGCCACGGGAACAAATACGCGCTTCTCAATCGCATATTCGGTCAGCAAGCTACCGTCGGCGGTGTGTACCCGCGTCATCACTGGTGGCTGGTA
>JAPKDI010000106.1 GCA_026421105.1 Alphaproteobacteria bacterium
ACATGCTCACCGACCGAGGCCACGGCTTCCATGGCACCTGGGCTGCTAGCCATCCGGGCAAAAAGCTCCGGGATGTATTCGAGCTTCCG
This sequence comes from Alphaproteobacteria bacterium, assembly GCA_026421105.1. The sequence continues at coordinate 90 of JAPKDI010000106.1, forward strand.
GGTTTCGAGAATGTGGTTGTAGATCCCGATCTGATCTGCCGGAAAGTCCTCGCGGGACACATACGGTACCTTGGCATCTTCCTTGTATTCACTCATATCGTCTTCTCCCACTCGAATATCGTTCGACAAATCGTCTAGACTGCACCCAGAATAGCCGTAATAAGAAGGATGGGCCAATGAACCTCCACGCTATGCTGGGCCAGCGTGCTAACGACAACAATCCGATCCGGGTTGGCCTGATCGGCGCCGGTAAATTCGGGACAATGTACCTGTCCCAGGCCGCCCGTACCCGAGGGGTACAGATCTTGGCGATTGCCGATCTGGACCCGGATCGGGCGCGCGCCGCCTGCGCGCGGGTTGGCGGTCTCGACCCCAGCGCGGCAACCTTCGAAGACGCCCGCAAGACCGGCAACACACATCTGACCGACGATTCGATGGCACTGGTCGCCGCAGACGGCATCGAAGTGGTAATCGATGCCACAGGCAGCCCGGCTGCGGGCATCGCTCATGCGCTGGCCTGCTGTGAATTCGGCAAGCATATCGTGATGGTCAACGTGGAAGCCGATGTTCTCGCGGGCCCCCTGTTGGCCGAACGCGCACGACAGGCGGGCATCGTTTATTCGCTGGCCTATGGCGATCAGCCGGCCCTGATCCACGAGCAGGTGGATTGGGCACGCGCCTGCGGTCTGGATGTGATCGCAGCTGGCAAGGGCACAAAATATCTCGATGGCTATCACTACGTCACACCCGATGACGTGTGGGAGCATTACGGGCTGACGCCCGAACAGGCCGCTGCGGGTGGGATGAACCCGCAGATGTTTAACTCCTTTCTCGACGGCACCAAGTCAGCAATCGAGATGGCGGCAGTCGCCAATGCCACTGGGCTCAGCCCCGCGCCCGATGGTCTCGCCTTCCCAGCCTGTGGAACCCGTGACCTGCCCCACATCATGCGTCCGCGTGACGAAGGCGGTGTGCTGCACCACAAGGGACAGGTCGAAGTGGTCAGCTCTGAAGAACGCGACGGCCGCCATGTCACCGGTGATCTGCGTTGGGGGGTCTATGTGGTGTTCGAAGCACCGAGCGACTACGTCCGCACCTGTTTTGATGAGTACGGCCTGCTGACCGATTCCTCGGGCAGCTACTCGACACTGTGGAAGCCCTACCACCTGATCGGACTTGAACTCGGCATATCCGTCGCGAGCGTGGCCCTGCGTAACGAATCAACCGGTGCGCCAACCGGGTTTCGTGGCGATGCGGTCGCCACGGCCAAGCGGGACCTCAAATCAGGCGAAGAGTTGGATGGCGAGGGCGGTTACACCATCTATGGCAAACTGATGCCCGGCGAAGCCAGTCTCGCCGCCGGTGGCCTGCCAATTGGTCTTGCCCATGGTGTGAAGCTGAAAAATGCTGTTGCCAAAGACCAGGCCGTGGGTTGGGCCGATGTCGAAATTGACGAAACCAGTCAGGCAGTTCAGGTACGCCGCGAGATGGAGACTATGTTCGCCAACCGCGCATGCCAGAACGCGCAATAGTATGCACGAGTTGCACCGGCGCGCGCGCTGGACTACGACACCGCCACGATGCCTAACGGATTGACTGAAACTAAAGCTTCGACACCGCTCGAACGTTATCGCGAACTGCGTCAGACGAACGCATTGGCACGCGACCCGTACCAAAAGCTCGCCGTCGAGAAGCTACAAAGCCTGCACTATGCCCTGAACGGCTATCAGCCTACTCGGGACAGCTGGCTGTCAGGCTGGAAGGATATTTTTGGGCTAGGCCGCCGCTCTGAAGAGCCACCGCTAGGCACCTACATGTTCGGTCCGGTCGGACGCGGTAAATCCATGCTGATGGATATGTTTTTTGACACCGCCCCGGTAGAGCGCAAACGCCGGGTCCATTTCCATTCCTTCATGCTGGAGATCCAAAAGCGCCTGACCGACCTACGGCAGAAGGAAAAACAGGAGGACCCACTGATGCGGGTCGCAGCCGAGATCGCTTCTGAAAGCTGGTTGCTCTGTTTTGATGAATTTCACGTGGTCAACATTGCCGACGCGATGATCCTCGGACGGCTATTCCAAGCATTTTTTGACCACGGCGTCGTTATCATTGCGACATCCAACGTCGCGCCCCAAGACCTTTATAAAGGCGGGCTGCAGCGCGAGCGTTTCCTACAATTTATCGATCTGATACAGCATAAGCTGGATATTCTTGATATTGGTGCAGGACGCGACTTCCGACTCGATCGCCTGAAGGGTGAACCAGTCTGGCATACCCCACTTGGAGCCAAAGCCACGGCGATGCTCGACAAGGCTTTTGCCACGCTAACCGATGATGCCACACCGCAGCCCGAAGAAATTGAACTCCAAGGACGCAAACTAATCGCCAAGCGTGCAGCACGCGGCATTGCACGATTCACCTTCGATGAATTGTGTACTCACCCACGCGGGGCAGCCGATTTTCTGGCCATCGCCTCACGTTTTCATACGGTTATGATCGATGACGTCCCCCGGCTGCGGGCCGCCGAGCGGGATGCGGCCAAGCGCTTCGTGGTGCTCGTTGATTCGCTTTACGAGCATAAGGTCAACCTGTTCGCGACCTCTGCTGCTGAACCGGGCGACCTCTACACCGAAGGTGACACTGCCTTTGAGTTCGAACGCACGGTTTCACGGTTGATGGAAATGCAGGCGGAAGACTACCTCGACAGCGCTCACACTCCCTGAGCCGAACCGGTCTTTCGCGCGGCTCAAAGAGCACAAATCGGGTTCTTCCCTCAACGGCACAAATTCCATGCCCCGACGTCCCTTGAACCGCCCGTACATACGCGTTACACGTCGCCCGGAAATCAACGCGTCAAGGGCTGTACGACGCGATTTTTATGAATACGTGAAGGTGGAGAGAACACACACATGGCACGCAACAAAATCGCGCTGATTGGCGCAGGCAACATCGGCGGAACACTCGCACATCTGGTTGGATTGAAGGAACTCGGCGACGTGGTCCTCTTCGATATCGTCAAGGGTATGCCTGCGGGCAAGGCGCTCGACCTCGCCGAATCTTCTCCCGTGGAAGGCTTCGATTCTAAAATGATTGGTGCCAGCAACTACTCAGCCATCAAAGGCGCAGACGTCGTGATCGTAACCGCCGGTATCGCTCGCAAGCCGGGTATGAGCCGCGATGACCTAATTGGCATAAATACTAGTGTCATGGAATCGGTCGGGGCGGGCATCAAGAAGAACTGCCCCGATGCATTCGTCATCTGCATTACAAACCCACTTGATGTCATGGTCGGCATCCTGCGCGAAGCTGCTGGTCTGAAGAAAAACATGTGCGTCGGCATGGCCGGAGTACTCGACAGCGCCCGCTTCCGCTACTTCCTCGCTGAAGAATTCAACGTCTCTGTCGAAGACGTCACGGCCTTTGTGCTTGGTGGCCACGGCGACACGATGGTCCCCTCCGTGCGTTATTCCACGGTGGCCGGTGTTCCTATCCCCGATCTGATTGAGATGAAGTGGACTACCCAGAAGCGCATCGACGAAATCGTTAAGCGTACCCGTGCAGGCGGCGGTGAAATCGTCGAGCTGCTAGGCAACGGTTCGGCTTTCTACGCACCCGCATCCTCAGCCATAGCGATGGCCGAATCCTACCTCAAGGACAAAAAGCGCGTTCTTCCCTGTGCCGCCTATCTGGATGGCGAATACGGCGTAAAGGGCATGTATGTAGGCGTCCCGGTTGTGATTGGCGCCAAAGGCATCGAGCGTATCGTTGAGGTCAAGCTCGACGCCAAGGAACGCGCCGCCTTCCGCAAGTCGGTCAAGGCCGTCGCAGACCTAGTAACAGCCACTAAGAAATTACAGCGCGAACCCAAAAAGAAGTAGGGGTTCACGTAGCGCAAAAGGCCGGTGCGGTGTGGTTGCGCACCTCACGGCGAGTGCTAGAATTCTCTCGCTCTTGTTAACCATGTTTTTGCGGGCACTTCAGGAAAAGATGACGTCGAAACTTCAGTATCGTTAATCCCCTCGTAACGCCCGACCAGCATGGTCGCGGCCTACAACCATAATCCCGGACCATTGCGTTAATGAATATCCACGAATATCAGGCCAAAGGTCTGCTTAAGAATTTTGGAGTTTCCGTCCCCCGCGGGTCAGTCGCCTATACGGCGGACGAAGCCAGCAAGGCAGCGACTGATCTTGGCGGCTCCATCTGGGTTGTCAAATCCCAGATTCATGCCGGCGGACGTGGCGCAGGCCATTTTGGCAATGCCCCTGAAGGCGGTGGCGGTGTGCGCTTGGCGCGCTCCGACAAAGACATCCGCGCCCATGCCGGCGCCATGCTGGGCAATGTTCTCGTTACTAAGCAGACTGGCGCTGTTGGCAAAGAGGTCAAGTGCATCTATGTCGAGGAAGGTTGTGACATTGCGCGCGAACTTTATCTCAGCCTGCTCGTCGACCGTGAAACATCCCGCATCATGATCATTGCCTCCACCGAAGGCGGCATGGACATCGAGACCGTGGCCGAAGAAACCCCGGAGAAGATCGCGACCGTCACGATCGACCCCGCAACCGGCCTCATGCCTTTCCACACCCGCGACATTTCCTTCGGGTTGGGCCTGGAAGGCGCGCAAATTAAAAGCGCGGCAAAATTCCTCGCCGCAATGTACAAGGCATTCATTGAATTAGATGCCGCAATGGTCGAGATCAACCCGCTCGTCGTCACAGGGGCCGGTGACGTGATCGCGCTTGATGCGAAGATGAACTTCGACGACAACGCGCTCTATCGCCATCCGGATATCGAAAAACTTCGCGATGAAGACGAAGAAGATCCAATGGAGCTCGAAGCGGCCAAGCACGAGCTCAATTACATCAAGCTCGATGGTGCGATCGGCTGCATGGTAAACGGCGCCGGTCTGGCCATGGCGACGATGGATATCGTCAAGCTGTATGGCGGTTCGCCTGCCAACTTCCTTGATGTGGGCGGCGGCGCGACTAAAGAACGAGTTACCACGGCCTTTAAAATCATTCTATCCGATCCCAATGTGGAGGGTATTCTGGTCAATATATTCGGCGGCATCATGCGCTGCGACGTGATTGCGGATGGCATCGTGGCAGCCGCGCGCGAAGTCGCCCTGCACGTACCCCTCGTGGTTCGGCTCGCAGGAACCAACGTAGAACTCGGCAAGAACATACTCGCCGAATCCGGATTGCCCATCATCACTGCAGATGATTTGGGTGACGCGGCCGAAAAGGTCGTTAACGCGGTGAAGGAGGCGGCCTGACGCCATGTCTGTACTCGTCAGCAAAGATACCAAAGTGATCTGCCAAGGCTTCACCGGAGCGCAAGGCACATTCCATTCC
>JAPKDI010000004.1 GCA_026421105.1 Alphaproteobacteria bacterium
ATTGGCGGCGGCCACAGCCATATTTCTGTGCTGCGGCAGTTCGGCATGAAGCCAATACCGGGGGTTCAGGTGACGTTGATTTGCCGCGACGTCTACACGCCGTATTCCGGCATGCTGCCCGGCTTTGTTGCCGGTCATTACACGTTCGATGACATTCATGTCGACCTCACGGTGCTGGCCCGTTTCGCCGGCGCGCGCCTATTCGTCGACGAGGTCGTTGGGATCGACCCGGACAATCGGCGTATTCACTGCGCCAACCGGCCCGACGTTCTCTATGACGTCGCGTCGATCAACGTAGGCTCGACACCGAATACTGCCGATGTACCGGGGGCAGCCGATACTGTGGTACCGGTTAAGCCAATCAACCGGTTCGCTGCCCGCTGGGGTGCGCTTTCGACCAATCTGACGGCGCGTGTGGATGACCTAAAGATTGGGATTGTTGGCGGTGGCGCGGGCGGGGTGGAACTCGCCCTAGCGGTCAGTCACCGCCTTCGGTCGACGCAATCAGACTACTGCGCGAAGGCAATCGAAATCCATTTGGTGACCCAAGAGAACGATATTCTCACCAGCCACAACCGCCGAGCTAGCAGCGCCCTCAACCGTGCGCTTGAGGCGAGCGGGATCACGGTTCACCGCAACTTCCGTGTTTGCGAGGTGCGCCCCGATACATTGGTAAACGACGGCAATGAGACAATTGTTGTCGACGAAATTCTGTGGGCGACCCAAGCGGCCGCACCTTCTTGGTTTCGCGATTCCGGTCTGGCCGTCGATGAAGACGGTTTCATGGCGGTGGACGCGACGCTGCAATCGACATCGCATGCCAGAATCTTCGGCGCTGGGGACGCGGCAAGCGTGACCGATCACCCGCGCGCCAAATCAGGTGTGTTCGCAGTGCGCCAGGGTCGCCCCCTCGCGCGGAATTTGCGGCGCGTGTTGGTCGGGCGCGATCCCCTGCCCTTCACGCCCCAGCGTGCCTTCCTGAGTTTGATCGCCACCGGTCCAAAACATGCGGTCGCGTCGCGCGGTCGCTGGGCAATTGAAGGACCATGGGCGTGGCGATGGAAGAATTGGATCGATCGTCGTTTTATCCGCCGTTTCGCAGACCTGCCGGAGATGAAGCAGACCGAGGCGCCGGAATTACCGGCGGGACTAGCAAGCGCGCAGACCTTGGCTACGCTTGCAGATGCCGCGATGCGCTGTGGCGGCTGTGGTGCCAAGGTCTCGGCACCCGTGCTTGGCCGCGTGCTCGCGCGGCTTAAGGGTGTGCACCGCGACGACGTACTAATCGGCCTCGACCGACCCGATGACGCGGCGGTGATCGCGGTGCCCGAAGGTAAGGCCCTGGTGCAGAGCGTTGATTCGTTCCGAGCGATGGTCGACGACCCCTTTTTGTTTGGCAAGATCACCGCGAACCACTGTCTCAACGATATTTACGCGATGGGAGCAACGCCCCAAACAGCGCTTGCGATTGTCACCGTGCCCTTCGGTTTGGACGAAAAAGTCGAGGACACGCTTTACCAACTCCTTACCGGTGCGTTGGAGGTTTTGACCGAGGCCAATACGCAACTCGTCGGCGGTCACAGTGGCGAGGGGGCTGAGCTCACCTTGGGGTTCGCGGTGAACGGTCTGGTCGATCGGGCGCAGGTTCTGACCAAAAGCGGCTTGCAACCGGGGCAACGCTTGATCATCACCAAACCAATCGGCACGGGGACCTTGTTTGCCGCAGAGATGCGAGGTAAGGCGCGCGGGCGTTGGATTGCGCATGCCACGCAGTCAATGCTGGTCTCAAATCGTGCTGCCGCCGACTGCTTTGCGCGTCATGGCGCCACAAGCTGTACGGATGTGACAGGGTTTGGTGTTGTCGGGCATGTGTTGGAAATGCTGAAGCCGAGCCATACCCGGCTCGACCTCGACGTTGCAGCGCTTCCTCTGCTCCACGGGGCGGCCGAAACGATTGGTGCCGGCATAGTCTCTTCGCTGCACGCTACGAACCTGGAGCGCCGCGAGATGATCACGAATTACGAGGCCTCCGTGCATGACCCACGGGTTGCGTTGTTGTTCGATCCGCAAACCGCCGGCGGTCTTATCGCCGGCGTGCCAGAAGACCAAGCCGAGGCTTGCCTTCAAGGGCTTCGCGCGCTGGGATATAGAGATTGCGCCGCTATCGGCACCGTGCGAACGGGCGATGAAATCGAGAAACCAATAACGCTCGAGCGCTAGCCTGCTTCGCGCCTATTTATTGGTGGCCTGTTTGTCGTTAAACCGGACGACCCCGAGTACTGCCTCGGCATCGAAACGGCCGATGGGGCCGTCGCTATAGCTCGAGCACATGACGCTGCCACTTTCACGAACAATGAACTCGGATGGCTGGATCAGCCCGCGCCGATCTTCCCACCACGATCCCAACGCATCAGCGACCGAGCGCGGTACTTCGTAGCCGATTGGGAACGAGACTTCGTCCGCCACCTCGCGAGCCTTATCGATGGGATCGATGCTGGCGGCGATAATGCTAACGCCGAGGTCGTCGAATTCTTGCTTAAGTGCTTGAAAGCCAGCTAACTGCCGGCGGCAGTAGGGTCACCAATGGCCGCGATAGAAGAGAATGACGCGGTAGCGTCCGTCAAGGTCCTCAGGAAGCGTGACGGTGCGTCCATCGACCAAAGTTAACGGAAACGATGGAAAGGTAGATCCGATGCCAAGTTTTTCAGCCATGACTTATTTAGTAGTGCGGCACCGTTGGCCGGTCAAGGGTACGACACGGTCTGGGCGGCCTTTCAAGCGGCGCGCCACAGATATCAGACGCTTGGCGGAAAAGAGTGGGAGTCGAACCCACCAGAGACGTCGAACGCCTCTCACCGGATTTGAAGTCCGGGCGCCCCACCGGGGTGCGATTCCTTTCCCTGTAATTCACTGTTCGTTGCGTCTCTATCTTTGTCGGGTCCCAGCGCAACGGCAATAGATGACACCACGGTACGCCCGTCGCCAACGCGACGGGTAAATTTGATGCTATCGAAGTATTCCAAGACGTCGATTGCCACGTTGCGGCCGACGCCCGATCGATCCCGGAACGCTTTGACGTTAAAGCAACCATTAGGCGACTCTTCCCCCACCGCCGCCGCAACCGTTGCCAAGTCGCGAACGGTGGCTGGCGAAAAGAACCTCTTTTCGCTGATGTGGATGACTTCACGATGACGCGCCTTGGAGTGGAGGAGCTTCTCCACTTTGCGCACATCGGCGTCAACGATGCGCGCCACGTCATGAACCGTTGGCGGCACGCGTCCCGAGCCCACTAGTGCATCGCACACCTGACGCCACAGCGTGCTATCGCCGGCGCTTTGCCCAGCACCGTGCTGCGGCAGCCGAACCAACGAGCCTTCTTTGACCAAAACGCCTTCAGCATAAAGGTCGGACGCCATCGCGATGCTCACCTCGGCCGGCGCGCGTACGTCCTTACTTGTCAGCAGTTGCTTTTCGGGCAGACCCAGGCTTGTGGGTGCTTGGGCGTGCCACGTGGCGACATTGGCGAGGGCGACCTTCCGAATCGCCTGCCAGCGATCGATCGAAAAGGCGCGAGCACCGTGCCGCATTTCAACGCGCTTCATTGGGGTGCGCAGAAGCGAATCCATTTCTTCCAACGTGAAGTTGCGTGTGTGTTGAAACGCCGTGAGATCGACGCCTTCGGTTTCGGCACCGATCATCGCCGCGAGGGCCGCGCCTGAATCCGAATTGTCCATTGCCTCAAGGACGGCGATCCGCGACGGCTTGGCACGGCCGCGGGACGGCGGGTAGATGTCGATCACGTGTCCGCCACCAATTGTGCGCTGTGCCGATTGATCACGCACGATGAAACGGTCCCCATAGCACGCACCGATTGGGTGTTCGAGATAGAGCTGGGCGAGCCCCTGCGCACCTGGCGCGAGTGTCTTGGCCTCAAGCAACGCCATCCGACCGGTTACCGCTGCGGCACCGATGTGCACGTGAACGGGTGCCCAGTGTTTGAAATTGCGCTTTTCCGAGGCGAGCACACGGAACCGTGTGTCGAGCCGCTGCACCGCCTCAGCACCAGACGGAGCGACGATCAAATCACCACGTTTCACATCATCTTTGGCAAGGTCAGACCCGACGATGTTGAGCGCGCAGCGTTGTCCTTGTTGCCCCTGTGCGGCCGGTTGACTGTTGGCATGGAGGCCACGCAGGCGCACAGAGTGGCCAGCCAGTTGTAGCACTAGGGCGTCGCCTATTTTTGCCACGCCAGCGAATGCAGTGCCGGTAGCAACGATACCCGCACCCTTAATATGAAAGCTGCGATCCACCGCGAGGCGGAACTGCCCGTGAGGCGATCCGGGGGTCCATGCGTTTCCCGCCGCAACAATATGGCGCTGCAGCGCCTCCATGCCTGCCCCGCTTACCGCTGATACGGGAAAGGTTGGCGCTTTCGCCAACGTCGTCGGCAATATTAAGGCATCGATCTCCGCTGTGACCGCCGCCACGCGCGCGGCATCGACACGGTCAACCTTAGTGAGCGCAACCACGCCGTGACTCACGCCAAGGAGATCAAGAATTGCAAGGTGTTCCCGAGTCTGCGGCATGACGCCGTCGTCCGCAGCAACGACGAAGACCACGAAATCGATACCAGCGGCGCCGCACACCATGTTGCGGATGAAACGCTCATGCCCTGGGACATCTATAAAGGCTATCGATCGGTCGGCTTTAATGGGGAGATAAGCGAACCCGAGATCGATGGTCATCGCCCGTTTCTTTTCCTCGGGCAGGCAGTCTGTGTCGGTGCCGGTGAGCCCTTGGATCAACAACGTCTTACCGTGGTCTATATGCCCTGCGGTCGCGATGATCATACGGACTTTGTCGCCAAACCAGCGAGTTGTGTGGTGAACGTGTCTTCGTCCTCGAGGCAGCGCACGTCGAGGATCAGGGCACCGTTGCTAACCGCCCCGAGTACGGGGGTCGGCAGTTGGCTGAGTGCCTTAACGATCCGCTTGAGGGCGGCACCAGCGCCGCGTTTTGCTGGGAGCGGACGAATCGCCAGTCCCCGGCTGGGCACAGTATTGGTGGGCAGAGCGCCACTACCTATTTGACTCGCACAGTCGATGACCTCGACTTCAGCGACACCAACCAGGGCCGCGCGAAGCACTGGTGCAACACGCTTGGCCAGGTCATCGAGTGCGTCCAGCGGGCGAGCCAACGCGCGGAACGTTGGCAGCCGTTGAACCAGGCGATCAGGGTCGTGATAGAGGCGCAGCACGGCAGAGAGTGCGGCCAACGTCACCTTGTCGCACCGTAACGCCCGTTTCATGGGGTTGCGTTTGATTCGGGCCACGAGGTCGGCGCGCCCGACGATGATCCCCGCTTGGGGGCCACCCAGTAGTTTATCGCCGCTGAACGTGACGAGGTCCGCACCGGCCGCCAAGGTCTCCGCAGGCGTGGGTTCGTGCGGCAAACCGAAGCGGCGAAGATCAACCAATGCCCCGCTGCCGAGATCCACCACAAAGGGTACATTGCGCGCACGGCACGCATCGGCGATTTCCGCTTCATCGGCCGTGGCGGTAAACCCTTCAATGGCGAAATTGCTGGGATGGACCCGCATCACGACGCCCGTTTTGTCGTTGATCGCCTCGACAAAGTCTTTGAGATGGGTGCGGTTTGTCGTGCCAACTTCGCGAAGCTTAGCGCCGGCCCGGGCCATCACGTCCGGGATACGAAACGAGCCACCGATCTCGATCAACTCACCGCGCGAGATGGGGACCTCTTTGCGTAAGGCCAGACTATTCAGGACCAGCAGGACCGCCGCCGCGTTGTTGTTGACGACCGTCGCCGCCTCAGCCCCGGTAAGCGCGCGCAGGTCGGCCTCGATATGGTCGTCACGATCACCGCGCTTTAGGCGATCGAGGTCGTACTCGAGGTTGCTTGGTTGGGTTGCCGCTTCGATCATTGCCGTCACGGCTTCGGTGGGCAGGAGAGCGCGACCGAGGTTGGTGTGCAAGACGGTGCCCGTCAGGTTGAACACCGGCCGCAGATGTGGCTGGGCGGCCGCTTCAAGTGCAACGTGGGCACGCGACGTTAGGGCCGCCTCGGCGATGTCGATGTCGTCGCCCGCCAGAAGACCCTCACGCGCTGCGCTGACGACAGCGCGGAGCGCCTGCGTGCATGCAGGTCGGCCATGCCTTTCGATCAGAGCGACGACTTCGTCGCGTTGAAGCAACCTTTCGATGGCCGGCAAAGCCGACACTCGATTGGCCTTAGACTGCGTCATAGCCCACTAGTGGTGACTTAGGTGGCGCGGGACTTGGCGCAACCCGCGTAGCGTGACGATGGCTGATGACTAGACCTCTGCTGCCTGGCTCCGACAGCTGCTCTGTTGTTCAGGGATTGATGGGGGTGCCGTCTTCTCCAGCTTCGCGCATCGCCCAATACATCGAATCAAGTTTTTGCGTGATGGGGCCAGGGGTTGGCCCCGCAAGCGGTCGGCCCGAGACTTCACGAACCGATAGAGCACCACCTGCGGTGCTCGTCGTAAATATCTCGTCGGCGGTGAAGAGGTCGAACGCAGAGAGACTGCACTCCCGAACCGGCACTTTGGCACGCGCCGCTAGATCAAGAAATACCTGGCGCGTAATGCCCCTAAGAACGCCCTCACTGGGCGTATGCAACACGCCATTTTTGACCATGAAGAGATTGGACGCGGGGCCCTCGGCCACGTGACCATTCTGGTCAAGCCAAATCACGTCGTCATAACCCGCGTCGAGCGCCTCGATCTTGGCCAACTGAAAATGCAAGCGGTTGACGCATTTGTAACGGGGGTCGAGCGTGTCCGGTGAAAACCCTCGCAGGTGACTGATCATCAGGCGGGTGCCTTTAGCGCGCCCTTTGTCATCCGCCAGAAAAATATAGGGCGCCGCCCAGACAATCTCGGTCGGTTGATTCACACGCGGATCAGAAATGACTTCCTTTGAGACGCCCCGCGTTGCGATGAAACGAATGTTCGCGTCTTGCAGGTTATTGCGTCGCGCAGTCTCAATAATGGCGTCGCGCCAGCCGGCCCGGTCGAGCGATGGCGTGAGCCGAGTTGCCCTAATTGAATCCTCAAATCGCTCGAGGTGCGCTTCAAGCCGGAAAAGCTGACCTTTCCATGCGGAGACCACATCAAACACGGCATCTCCCAGCAAGAAACCTTGATCCAAGATCGAGATATTCGCTTCGCTGAGCGGTTTGAATTCACCGTTTACGTAGACAACTGTTTCATCCGCCATGGGCCTTGCCCCCTTCTTTTTTCATTATTGTTGAACTTCGATCATACCATAACGGCTCCGGCTGATCTGGCGGACCGGATATGTGCGACGTGAGATGAACCGCCAGCGCCCGCTCGCTGCTGTGATAAACTGGCAGCGCGGATCTTGATGACTAAGCCTTGGGGAAAGGCCAGCAGATGTACGACATCGAGAAGGACTGGGTCGACTCTTACAAGATCGCAGACCCCGATGGGCGATTGGTGGCCGAGTTCAAGAACCAGCCCGTCGGGTTCCACTCTGCTGAGCTTCAGCGAATTCTTCTCAAGATGCGAATCGACCCGCGTTGCCCGAACTACATTCTGGTGTGCCGGATACCGCATAAAGAGTGGTTGATCGGCCGGATGGAACCACCGGCGGGTACACCCGTTGAGATCGAGCAGGATCGGGTGTTCACATCAATCGAGGAGGCTGAGTGGGAGGTCTTCAAGCGTTGGTGGAAGATCCTCACAGGTGTAGGCCTCGACTAGAGGACAGCTAAAAGGAAGCAGAATGAAAAGGATCCTCGGCTACGCCAACCGCTTCAGCGTTCAAACCGGCGAACAGATTGAGTTTATGGTTTCTAGTCCGCTCGAGGACAACCTGGATATTTCGTTCGTCCGAATTATCCACGGCGACCTCAATCCCGCGGGTCCCGGGTACAGGGAAGAGCTTCTACCGAGCCGCGCCACAGGTACCTATCCAAGCCGGCTTCAGCACCTGCACCCCGGTTCCGGTGCGGTTGTCCGCGACAGCGCCGCCCTCTCCAAACTCGAAAGCATTCATATTCAGGCCATAATCTGGCCGACCCTCCCAAATCGCGGCGAGCAAGCCTTAGTTGCCAAGTGGTCCGATGATCATGGCGGGTTCATGATGATGATCGATGAAACTGGTGCCCTGGCCTTGAGGCTAGGCGACGGAAATGATGTCGCCACCGTTTCGACCGGAACGGCGCTGGATACGCGGGTATGGTACCGCGTCGATGCGTGGTTCGATGCGGCCACGGGCACAGCTGCGGTGCAGCAGTCTCGGCTGACCGACTTTCCTCTCACGCCCGTTGTGGCGCGGCGCGAGGAACACGTGGCGGTAATCCCTCGGTTCGACAATACCGCACCGCTTTCAATAGGCGCTTGCATAACGGATGCCGCTCAGCCGGTGGCTCGGCTAGCCTATGACGGAAAGATCGACGCGCCACGATTGCTGCGGCGTCCACTAAGCGCTAACGAAAGTCTGGCCTTGGCCGCCGCTACGAACCACCAGTTGAGCGCAACAAACCTTGCATCGCCGATCGCTTCTTTCGTGGCCGACATCGTCGGCGCATGGGATTTCTCAGACGGCATCGAGACCACGCGAGTTCGCGACGTATCTCAGAACCGACACGACGGCGAGACCCACAACATGCCGACACGTGCCGTGAAGGGCCACAACTGGACCGGCGATGAGATGAATTGGCGCCAGGCCCCTGAGCAGTACGCGGCCATCCACTTCCACCATGACGACCTGTACGACGCCGGTTGGCAGCCGACGCTCACTCTTGAGGTCCCGAACGATTGGCGCAGTGGTTTCTTCGCCGCTCGAATCCGGTGTGGCACGCAAGAGGAATACATTCCGTTCTTCGTCGTACCGCGCCGGGGAAAAGCAACGTCTCAGCTCGCGTTCCTGGTGCCTACAGCCAGCTATATGGCGTATGCCAACGAACACCTCTTTATGTCTGGTGAAAGCGCCCACGCGTTGGGTCGCCTGGCAGTCTTTGATGAGCGTGACGTCTTTACCAACGAGCACCGAGAAGTCGGCCTGTCACTCTACGACTATCACGCTGATGGGAGCGGTGTGTGCTACTCGTCACGCCTACGCCCCATCGTCAATATGCGGCCCAAGTACCAATTCGCCGGCGGCTTGATGGGATCGAACCTGCATCAGTACAACGGCGATACGCACATCGTGAACTGGCTCGAGGCGATGGATCACCACTACGACGTGATCACCGACGAGGATTTGCACGAAGGCGGTATGGAGCTGCTCTCGCAATACCGTGTCGTGATGACCGGGACCCATCCCGAATACTATTCAACCGCGATGCTGGACGGACTACGTGCCTTCACGCATCAAGGCGGGCGTTTGATGTACATGGGCGGCAACGGTTTTTACTGGCGCATCGCGTACCACCAGGACAAGCCGGGCATCATCGAGGTGCGGCGCGCAGAAGGCGGCGTGCGGAGTTGGATTGCCGAAGCCGGTGAGTACTACCATAGCTTCACCGGCGAATACGGCGGCATGTGGCTGCGTCAAGGTCGACCACCGCAAGCACTTTGCGGTGTAGGCTTCACTGCGCAAGGCTTTGATATCGCGGCCCCCTACCACCGCCTGCCTGACAGCTTCGATGATCGCGCCGCGTTCATCTTCAAGGGCATCGATGACGATGCACTGATCGGCGATTTGGGTCTGCTGGGCGGCGGCGCTGGCGGCTTCGAGCTCGACCGGGCTGACCCGAAGCACGGTACGCCGCCCAACACACTTATAGTTGCGACGACGATGGGTCGGCACACCGACACCTATCTATTGGTGCCGGAGGAACTTCACTACACCACCGCCAATGTGTCGGGCACGACGAGCCCCATGGTACGGGCAGATATGGTTTTCTACGAGACGACGAGGGGCGGCGCGGTATTCTCAACCGGATCGATCGCATTCGCAGGCGCACTGTCACCAGATGACTACAATAGTAACGCTTCGCGGGTGATCGATAACGTTCTCAAGCGTTTTCTCGACGAAGAACCGTTCAAGACCGACTAGCCCGCAACGCGACCGAGAGAGCTGCGTTGGATTTAATGCAGTAACTTTTAATCTTCCGAGGAACAGAAAAATTATGAATATTGAAGGTCGGACAGTTTTGATCACCGGCGCCAATCGCGGTATTGGCGCAGCGCTGACGGTAGGCGCGATCAACCAAGGGGCCGCACGAATATTTGCACTGGTTCGGAATCGAGACAACATGTCTTGGTGCGATGACAAGCGTGTGACGGCACTGCAGGCAGACGTCCGCAATTTTGACGAGGTTCTAGCGGCCAGCAAGGAAGTGCCGCGGCTGGACGTCATCATCAACAATGCCGGCATTCTTAGGAACCAACCGATCGTCGGCGGTAGTGACGCGGCACTGAATGCTAGAGATGAGATCGAGGTGAATTATCTCGGCACACTGAATGTCGTGAATGCTTTCTGGAAGACGCTTACCAGCGACGCGTTGGCTGGCGAGCGCAAGAAGGTCGTCAACGTCATGTCGACCTTGTCTAAGGTGACCTATCCGTTCTGCGGGACCTATTGCGCAAGCAAGTATGCGGTGTTGGCGCTCACGCGAGGATTGCGCGCACAACTAGCACCGTTGGGCGTCGACATCGTTGAGGCGTATCCAGGCTTGACCGACACGGACATGACGCAAAGCCTTGATCACTTGCCAAAAGTTTCCGCCTCGGACGTCGCGGCAGCTATCATTGGAGCAGTGATCAACGATCTACAAGAAGTCTATATCGGAGCCGACTCTGAAGAGATGCGAGACGCCTTGGCGAAGGACCCCGAAGCTGCCCAAGCAGAAGCCGATCAATACATGCCGGAGCCACTAGTCTGAACCAACAGCATGCTGGACACTTAATTCCTCAATCTTGAGGCGAATGGTTTTATCAAACGTTTCGAAGCGAGACGACGTGCTATCTGCGTGCGTGAGGGCATCCATGTTTGAGCAGCGCACTTTGACATCATCACGAACCACTAGATCAGGATGTGACGCGCGGCAAGTGTCGTTGGCGTGACGACAGCGCGTGGCCAGGTAGCATCCTTTGGGTAGGTCGATCGGGCTTGGGATCTCACCTTTTAGGCGCTCTTCGCTCTCACTAAATAGGCCTGGTAGGGGCAACAGCACCGCGTCCAGCAGCGCCGCAGTGTAGGGATGCTTCGGGCGGGTAAAGACAGTTTCTGTCTTCCCAACCTCGACAATTTCGCCCAGGTACATAACCGCCGTCACGTCCGTTACCGACCGGACAGTGCTCAGGTCATGCGATATGAGTATATAACTGACACTGGTCTTCTCCTGAACCTCAGCGAGCGTTTCGAGAAGGTCTGCCCTCGCCTTCGGGTCTAGCGCTGATGTGGGTTCATCCAACACCACGAGGTCGGGGTTGGTGACAAGGGCGCGCGCGATGCCAACCTTTTGTTGCATGCCTGCGCTGATCTCACCCGGCAACTTGCCTAACAGCCCTGCGTCGAGGCCAATGAGTTCGAGGGTACCCGCGATCCGATCATCCAGCAGACTTTTGTCGACACCTTGGCCAATCAGGGGTTCTGCGATGATGCGGCCAACAGACAGGCGCGGGTCGAGCGACTCTGATGGTTCCTGAAAGACGAACTGGAGGTGGCCCCTGAGTGCCGGCGACCGCACGTTGAACTTCTTAGTAATGAGTTGGTCTCTAAACCTGATCTGACCAGAATCTGCCTGAAGCAATCCGATGATCACGCGGCCCAGCGTAGTCTTTCCCGAGCCCGATTCGCCCACCAGGCCCAACGTTTGGCCGGGCAATATTTCGAGGTTCACGTCGTTGAGCGCGTTCACCTTGCCGGCAGCGCTACGAAAGCTCTTGTGAATGTTGTTTAGTTTGAGGATTGGTTCGTTCATACCGCGTCAGCCGTTTACTTTTCTAACGAAATGACCGGCGCCGACCTCTACAAGAGCATTGCTCGGCGCGTCGAGCCGATAGTTGTCCGGCCAAAGACTCGGATCAGTCGAAATAGCCTCGTTGGTATGACCAATGCTAGAGAACGCGGACAGCAATGCTAGTGAGTAAGGGTGCTGCGGCGCGTCAAAGAAGACATCGGTCGGCGCGCGCTCGCAGACAAAGCCATTCTTGATGACATGCACTTCGTCACACATGTAAGCAGCGACCCCGATGTCTCGTGTGATAAAGACAGACGAAAACTTACCCTTGCGAATAGTCGACTTAATGAGATCCAGAATGTCTCGCTGGACGGTGACATCGAGTCCGCTTGTTGCATCGTCGGAAAGGATGAGCTGCGGCTGGCCGATTAGCGACATCGCGATAACGACCCGTTGTGCCATGCCGCCGCTCAACTCGTGGGGGTAGGCCCCGAAACGTTCGTGCGGCGCTGGTATTTGAACGTCTTGAAGGGACTCGATGGCGCGCTCGCGCGCTTCTTTTCTATTCATCCCAAGGTGCAGAACCGCAAGATCCGAGATTTGACGTCCGATTGTAAGCAACGGATCAAGTTCACTCTTGGGGTTGGGAACAACGAGAGAAATTTGTGAGCCGAGATACCGGCGGATCTCTTTTCGACTAAGACCCAGAAGTTCCTGACCTTGGAACTTGATGCTGCCCCTGCTGACGATACCTGGTGCCGCGAGTTGATGGGTGATCGCGCGCGCTATTGTCGATTTCCCAGAACCAGACTCGCCGACAAGTCCGACCACCTTGCCCACGGGCAACGACATTTCGAAGTCTGTGACGGTTGGCTTGATCCCAGCGTCGACCCGGCCGTAAGTGATATCCAGGTTTTTTACTTCGAGCATTGACCCACCTACCGTTCGATCCGTGGATCAATGACCAGGTACAGCACGTCTACAAAGAAATATATAATCAAACTTAGAATCGCCGACCAAACGACAAAACCCATCACAGGGTTAATGTCTGCATTGAGCACTCCCGCTAACGCGTATTGTCCGCCACCACCCCAACTGAAAACGATTTCTACAAGGACGGCCCCTCCTACTAGGAAGCTGTACAGGACTGAGACAACGGTAAGAATAGAGGGCGCTGCATTTCTAAAGGCGCGACGCGCGAGTGTGAACTCAGAGTGACCGCAGCTCCTCGCGTACCTTATATGGTCCGATTCTAATATGCGGTCCATTGTGGACTGCGTCATTTTAAT
Source organism: Alphaproteobacteria bacterium (assembly GCA_026421105.1). Next base: position 13,212 of record JAPKDI010000004.1, read on the forward strand.
GATTGGGCCAGACGCGATAATTGTCAGAGTGACAACTGGCAGCAGAAGTTTTGATGCTACGTTTTTTAGCAGCTCTAAATCTCCAGTTATGGCTGCATCGAAAAGATAAAACCCCGTATATGCAGGTGGTGGCAGGTAGCCCAATTCTAGTCGACCCATAGGGGCGGCAGCCCAGCCCAGAATGGTATAAAATACGTAGATAAGAACCAAGCCTAGCCAAAAGTCAGGGAGGGCCCCGGCAAAAAGACCATAAGCAGTGGATGCTTTATTTGCGAAAGATGATTTTAGAATCGCAGCAGTTACCCCGAAGGGTATTCCAATAGCGAATGCAAAAAATAGAGAGAGCGTCACGAGCTCTACAGTTGCGGGAAATCGTTTTGATAAATCTTCAGATACAGGCCGTGTAGTTCTCCAAGACTTACCAAAATCCCCCTGCACAACTTTGCCCATGTAAATGACGAGTTGCTCTGGCATCGATTTGTCGAGGGCTAGCTCTTGGCGCAATTTACCAAGTGATTCTTCCGAAGCCATCGGGCCAAGCATCATCATGGCGGAATCGCCAGGTATCATCTTGAGAAGAATAAAACTGATCGCAATTATCCCAAAGAGTTGTGGGACCACGAACGCCAGACGCTTAAGTACGTATCTAAGAGCTCTCACGTGTCCCACTAGCCTAGGTAAGCCACTCTTCTCCTGATCGGATCCGCTAAAATCTCAACACTTGATCCAATAATGCCGAATGAAAAAACGGTCAATGCAAGGAAAACACCCGGAAATATGGAAGGCCACCATTGCCCCGTGACGACATTACTGAAGCCAACCGCGATCATACTCCCCCACTCAGCTGTTGGTGCCACAACACCTGCTCCAGCAAAGCTAAGCGCAGCAGTGAGAAGGATCGACCAGCCAATGTTGACTGAGAGCTGACTCAATATTGGGCCCATAGAATTCGGCATAATGTGACCAATGATGATCTTGTACTCTGGAATACCAGCAATAAATGAGGCTTCGACATATCTAAGATTGCGCATGGCAAGCACCTGCCCGCGCATCAGCCTTAGATAAATCGGTGCGTTCACAAATGCGATTGCTATAATAATACTATAGATGCCTTGTCCAAAAATGGCGACGAGTGCTATCGCAAAAACGAATATAGGGAAAGACTGCATTACGTCCATAATGCGCATGCTTATCATGCTGCTGGCGCCCGCTATCCCTCCCTTGCCTTCATAAAACCCGATAAATGCACCTGCAAATGTTCCAACGATTGCAGAGATAGCGGTGCCAACCAGCGCTATCGCTAAGTCGAGGCGAATGGCATAAATGCTGCGACTGAAAACGTCCATCCCAGACACATCTGTGCCAAACAGATTGGACCAAGATGGCCTACTTAATACATTTGTCGGGTCGGCCGCAGTCGCAGGGTACATTGCGATTAGATCTGCAAAAATACCAAGGAAAATGAGCAACGCGATGAAGCCATAGCCGAAAAGTATCAGCGGCCTTTGGAGACAGAATCTAAGAAAAGATCTCATCGTCCCTGTCTCAGTAAAGAGCGAGGGAGGCTTCGACTTTGAAGCCACCCTCGCAACTAAACAACAAGCTTAAAAGTAGGTCCAGTTCTCTATGACCAAGAGAAGTCCTGAGCCCGCGTGTGGTTATGAGTACGATAGACCCACCCGCTCAGATCGCTGCGACGCACTAGACTGTAGTCGGGGTTGCCGATCATGACCCAGGGCTGTTCTGCCAAGACTATTTTCTGAGCCTGGTCTAGCAGCTCGAAACGACTAGACGCATCACCTTCACTCGCTGCAGCTTTCAGAAGTTTATCAACTGCATCATTCTTATAGTTCGCGTAGTTGACGAAGGATGAAGACTGAAAGTACAGGTTCATTGCGTACCCAGGGTCTGGTGACCAAGGTGCATCACGGAACATAGTCATCGGATGCTTCTTAGCCTGAACTTCCTTGAAGTACGAAGCCGTTGGTGTCTTCTTCAACTCGAGCTTTATGTTCAGAGATTCAAGCGCACTCCGATAGAGCACCAACAATGGCTCCATGAACGATTGCCCGGCATCATAGATAACGTAGGTCGAAAACCCTGACCCGTATCCAGCGTCTTTAAGAAGCGCGCGTGCTTCATCCAAGTCTTGCTCGGAACCGCTCTCGAGCCCTCGGTACCCAGGATAAATATCAGGAATAATTCCCTTGAGAACCTTGCCATACCCTTGGTAAACCGAAGCGATTGCCTGAGATTTCGGAAAAGCTAAATTCATCGCCTTACGAACTTGAACGTTGTCAAACGGAGCTTCTGCGTTGTTCAGGTTGATCCAATCCATCCATGACGACTGGACCGAGTCGACAGACACTCCACTCGCACCTTGCAGGCTTGCAACCTCAATTGGCGTCAAGAATTGCGCGATATCGACCGTGCCCTTCTTGACAAGCTGCGCACGTGCCGCAGAGGACTGAACCTCTTGCATGATAAACGTTTCAATTGAAGGTTGGTCCCCCCAATAATCCTTGTGTGCCTTAGCCACAAAGGACGTTCCGCGGTCAAGCGACTGCATCTTATATGGACCGTATCCGGCCATATTATTAGAAATCCAATCTTTTGCCCAAGGGTCGTCGCTCGTCGCGAACTCTTTGACCTTCTTGGTATCGTATATGTTGTTCCACGGGTTCCGATGGAGACGGAAAAGCATGGGGGACGGCTTATCCAACTTGAAGGTCACCGCATACTTTGAATCAACTTGTATTTGCTCATTCTTCTCGAGACCAATTACACCGGCAAAAAATCCGCCGATCGCACCAAGAGCGAGCTTTCTCTCCCAGCTCCACTTCACGTCGTCAGCTGTGAGTTCATTGCCCCAGTGACTTTTCACGCCTTCACGGAGTTTGAAAGTGACTGTGCTCGTGTCTTTGCTTATGTCCCAAGATTCGGCGAGCTTGCCAGTCATCTTAAAGCCACCTTCGATATTTTTGTCGAAAGTGATGTTCTCGCGCTCGACCCCAGCCACGTTCGGATCAGGGATGTGGTCGTAGTCCAAAAGGCTGTCGTAGCACGAGCTAACAGCATCAAACGTCCCGAGACTTGCATCGAACTCGGTATCGAGACTTTGCGGTGTCCCGGGTGATGCAAAGACAATGCTATTTGATTTTTTTGCGGCCGCGGCCATTTTGATGCCTGGCCCAGCCGCAGTTAGTGCGCCTGCCGCTGCTGAGTACTGTAGAAACTTTCTCCGGTCCATAAGTGACCTCCCAAGAATTTTTTCATAAACCGGTTTAATGTCCGGCCTAGGGGGTATGCTAGCGTCAACTTTCAGCTCCTGACAACCCTCACAATTATATTTTTGCAATTGTGAGGGTGCTTTATACGGCCCTAAAATTGCGTCCGGCGGCGGAGCAGAAGTAGCACGGATAAAAGGGAGAATTGCTTTGACAGACTACGGGATTTTTCTGCCGAATGGATCCAACGGTTATGTCATGTCGAACGCAGTGCCGACGTTCGAGCCGACGTTCGAGAACCAGTTGGATATCGTCAAGCTGGGAGAGAGGCATGGCTTCAAATACGCCCTGCCGATGGTCAAGTTCCGCGGATTCGGGGGGGATACCGGGTGCTGGGACAGCTGTGTCGAACCATTCACCCTTGTTGCTGGTCTCGCCGCTGCAACATCCGTCATGACGTTCTATCCGACGCTCTCGACCCTGGCGATACACCCCGTAGTCGCAGCGCAAATGATCGCCTCGCTGGACCAGATCAGCCAGGGCCGATGCGGGATCAATATCATCACCGGATGGAACCAGGCGGAGTACAAGCAAATGGGTTTGTGGCCAGGAAAAAACCACTACGCAATGCGCTACGACTTTGTCTCCGAGTACCTCGACATTCTCAAGATGATCTGGTCCGAAGAATCGGTAACCTACAAAGGCTCCCACTTCGAGCTTGATGACTGCCGCATTTCGCCGAAGCCGAAGAGTGACATCGAGATCGTGAGCGCAGGCCAATCCAAAGAGGGCATCGCGTTTGTGAACAAGTACGCCGACTATCGCTTCGTCATTGGCAACCCAAATGCCGTCCAGAGGTTGGCAGCGGAGCGCGATGTATCCCGGCGCTTCGGCACCTACCTCCTGATGCACATCCTGAGTGACGACACCGACGAACTTGCCAAAGAACGCGTCGATCAGATCATCAACGACGCGGATAAACCTGCGATTGAAGAAATGATCCGGTGTTCCTCAGCTGACAAGACCACCAGCGGGACATCAGAGATACTCAGGAAAGGTCTTTCGGCGTCGGCAGAGGAAGGCAACCTCGCCTTCGGTGCCCATCCATGCATCTATGGCTCACACGAGACGGTCGCCCGCAAACTCAGTCAAATTACCAAGGACGTGAACCCTTCTGGCTTTATGTTTTCCTGGGCCGACTACCACACCGGCATCAAAGAGTTCGGCGAGAAGATCTTTCCTCAGATCAACTAACTCACGAAATTAATAGCTGCCCAAATTTCAATGGCGACCTGTCCGGAATAGTGACAAATTTCGCCGATGGCCACGACGAACGGGTGTTAGGCCCTGCTATCGCGCCGGATCTTGTTACTGAGCCACACGATAAACACGCCAGCGAGGAGTCCGAAAAGATGGCTCTCGAACGAAATGTAGCTGCGCTGCGGTTGCGGTAACACGCCCCAAATGAGGCTGCCGTAAATAAAGACGGTCGCGAATGCAATTGCGATGGAAATGAGACGGCGTTCAAAGAATGCGCGCGCAACGATCGCGCCGAAATAACCGAATACGACCCCGCTTGCGCCAACGTGCTGCGCATCGCGCGCCAGCAACCACACCAACACGCCTGAAATTGCCACGATCCCGAGAGTGACTTTCCAAAACTGCTCTCTTCCCCCGACGAGGGTCAGACCTCCGAGGAGGACTAGAGGCAATGTGTTAGAGATAGCGTGCCAGAGCCCACCGTGAATCAGCGGTGCAAGCGGTATTCCAATCAAGCCGCTGACGCTGCGCGGATGTATTCCCAGTGCGACTAGTGAGTGCCCTGTAAAGAGGTTAACGATCTCTACGGCCCACACCACACCAACGATGATGAGCACCGGTTGCAGCTTTATCGCAATAGCGTTCACAAACGAACCACGGCTATCGCGGATGATTTCGGTGTGGTCTCAGTTACTACGCTGATGACGTCACCCGCCTGCGCTGCCACGACCCGCTGCCCGCCCGCCAAAACCGCCCCGAGATACGGTGCGCGTGCGGGCCGTCGGCGGCGTGGCTTTGGATTTCGCAACAGAAGCACGACCGCTTGCGGAGACCGCGCCGACCCGTCCGTTGCCCGCAGTATAGAAACGACCATCAGACGGCGTCCGGTATAGGGGCTGGGTAGAAGCAAATCGCGATCCTCGTGGCGCCAACATGTACCCCAGCATGAGCGGGACAAAGAAGGATGATCCGCCGGAATTGCGCCTATAACAGCCGTCGTAACGTGAGCGACAGTCGCTTTCCTGAGCATAGCGGGGGGCGACTTCCTCGTGCAGTTTTTCGGCCTTTGAAAATTCCTCGCGACACTCGCTTTCAGCATTTTCACCGCCGGCGATACACTCCTCGACCGTTCCATAGACCAGGATCTCCTCCTCATCTTCACTGCTCGCAAAAACGAGAAGATAGATCGCCACAGCGCCGACAAGCGCTATGGCAGCCGTCTTAACCATGGTGCCCATTTGCATTGCTCAACTCCCCTTTACGTCGTCATGCTTGCGGCACTCAAGATCCCGGCCACCAGCGAACAGGTCCCTAGCCATATACCTGCAGCGATCTCATTTGCCTCTATCCGTTCCGATATGCGCGGCATCGGCAACCGAATCAGTTGGTAAACCAATAGCTGAACAATTAATGCCACGAGACCCCACAGCAGCATCTCGACCACGGTGACCGACTGGGTCATGGCGCTTGCTAGCGGCAGCGCAAAACCCACCACACTGCCTGAAAAGGCTATGGCAGCTGCAACAGACTTCTCTTTAATTAGAGCGAACTCGTTATGACGAGTCACGCGCGTGTAGGCCAAAGTGAAGACGACCGTCAGACCCACAGCAACCACAAAGAAGATTAGAAACTCGGACAAACTCACTAGGAAGCTACTCAATTGCTCGTCCATACGCTTTTTCCAGTTCTGTCTTTGTTGTGGGACCTTAGAATACGCGCAATCCCGAAAATTCGAGATCAACACCAACCATCAACTCAACGGTTTTTTGGCCTTCGTACGACTCGACCGAAACCAGGAGATATTCGTTCTTCTTTCCGGCGTCGAGGTTGCGGCCAAATAGCATGACCTGGTGAAAAACCTTGCTGTGTTCATCCGACTCGGGGTCCTCGTAGACGGCTTCGGTAAACACTACCGGCTCCGCGTGACCTTCCGTCGTATCGAACCAAATTCGCGCGAACTCCGTCCCGTCGTCAAGGCGGAATGTTGTCGCACCGAGTTTTCCGCCGCTCCCTATCCACTGCGACCATCCGTCCGTGCTGTCCGGGTAGTAACTTTTGAACGGCACATAGAGCGTCATCTCCTGCACATGTTGGTCTTCCACGCCGCCAACTGTAAGAACCTGGATCATCGTGTCGTCAGCGGCGTAATAGCGGTTGGCATATGTCGCGTCACCCAACTCGACGTAGCCCTGGGCCACAATCAGGAGCGTCTCTTCGGGTAGTTCGACTCGCAACTCAGCTGCATGCATGCGCAGGGGTAGCGTGTCGACATCAACAGCCGCGCCAATTCTAAGGCCCAGCGGTGTTGGGAAATCGTCGTCGCCTTTTGATTTGGAGAACTTTGCCTTGATATCCCGGGCACCAGACTTGAATAGCGATTTCATCACTCCGGCGATCATCTTGTCTCCTTTGGTTGCGCCGTCGGGATGACATTGGGTTCGGTGGCGTGGCCCACCGCAGCCCAGTCGACTTGCCCAGGCTCAATCCTACCGGCCGCCATAAAGTAGACGATCATGCCGGGATCAATGCGCTCGCCGGCTCGTGCGTTCAGAACGAGGTCGTCGCCAAGCGTACTCTTTGCAATACCGAACAAAGTCGCGTCATGCTTATTCTTTAGTTCCAAAAACAGCGCGCCATAGTCCACGGCATCCGCGCCATCAGGAACTTGAAAACTGTACTGTGTTGGCCCTTCTAGCGTTGATAATAGTTGGCGCTGCACGCGGCTCGATCCTGGGTCTTGCGCTGAACGAACCATCAGCTCGATCGAAAGTGAAACGGTGCATTCTGCTTGCGGACAATGCGCCTTGAGAAGTTGCGCAAAACTGGGCTGATCGAAATAGGCGACAATATGGCTCTGGGGACTGACCGCAGCAGCCCCTAAGGCCGCCGCCAGGGTTTCGTCGTCATTGCCACCTAGGGCGATGATATTCTTGGCGGCCGCAGCGGCAGATCGTCTGAGGACGTCCGGAGCATTTAGCGAGCCCCCCCGCACGAAGCGTACCTGCTCGGGCATGGGGTTTTCGATGTTTTGCGCTGAGCAAAGGACGATCGTGAGTTCCTCGTCGCCCTGCCCCCCTCTGATGTGCTCAACCATTCGCTCGGTTCGCGAACCATGCCATCCGAGAATGACAACGTGTCCGGTAAGGTTTTCGTAGCTTGCGAGACCTCGCATCCTTCTTCTCCACTTGTCAGATAGGAGCTGGATAACTTTAGCGACGATGGTCGTAAAAAGCGCAATCCCACCGGGCATGATCCATAGAATAGTTATTGCGCGCCCAGCGGTGGTAGCGGGTGAAAAATCGCCATATCCCACGGTTGTCGCGGTCGTCGCGTAAAAATACCAAAATATGTTGGCTCCCGCGATCTCCTCGCCTGCCGCGGCGATCAACAGCCACGAGGTGAAAAAGTGGAGCAGGCTTATTGTGAGGACAATGTCCCAACTGAGCGTCGCAACCCGCATATAAAGGCGCTTTGCGATCCTCGACAAGATTATCGGCATGTGCGCTTTGGGCTCCCACGCAAATCATCTTTGCGCAACTCTCTATCACACTACCTATGGCAACCTCTTGGGCAACCCCAGTATCAGCGCAGGACGACCCGGATCTGATTTCTCTTGCAAATAACTTTACATGTAATATCTTACATGTAAAGTTCAAAACAAGGTTGGCCGGCTTGTCCAGAGACTCATCCTACTATCAGTCTCGATATCGAACGCGACTACGCGAGATGGGGTATGTCAAGCGCGAGGTCTGGATCCCAGCAGACTACACAAAGATTCTAAAGGGCTGCGAAACCGCGCTCCGTGCCGGCGTATTGCCGATTATCCCCAAGAAAACAATGGAGAGAACAATGAGCGAAGACGGGAACTGGACCACAGAGACACTATTCGAGGCGCTCTCGAATAGTGAACTGCGCCAGAACGGTGCCATTGCGGTCGAATTGGTCGAAGGGACTGATCCCGCGATGCTCATCACCATGAACGAGTTCGGGGACCTTCCCCTGTTAGTCAGCGTGAGCGGCAGCCAAATTCTCGCGGACACCGTGCTGTGGCCGGTTGCCGACGTGACAAATCCAGCCGCATTTAACGAATTGCTTCTTCGGACCCACAAAATTCTGCCGCTATCGACATTTGGTATCGCGCAGGGGCCGGACGGTAAGGATTACTACGAAATGTTTGGCGCGCTGAGCGCCGGGTCTTCCCTGGAGTCCGTCACGTTCGAGATGGAAACGCTAGCCGACAACGCAATGCAGGCCGCTGCGGCATACGTGACCGACCTAAAGGACGTTGCCTAGCAGCCGCACCCAACAAGGAATCCTAGAAAACCCGACGAAGGAGTTAACAGTATGAGTATCTGGAAAAAGGTTGTGACGGCGGTTCGCGGCGGCGTTAACGAGGCCGGAGAGGCAATCGTCGATCATCAAGCATTGAGAATTCTCGACCAAGAAATCCGGGATGCTGATGGTGAACTCGGCAAGTCGAAGGAAGCGCTCACCGATATCATTGCGAAGCGCAAACTTGCCGACAAAAAGGTCGAAAGCCTGAAATCGTCGCTCGTCGAGTATGAGGGATATGCCATGCAAGCCCTCGACAAGGGTGACGAAACGCTCGCCAATGAAGTCTCAGAAAAAATCGCGAGTATCGAAACTGAACTCGCAGGCGAGGAAGGACTCGCAAAGTCGTTTGCAAATAGTGAAGCACAATTGCGCCGTGCAGTTTCGCAAACCGAGGCCAATCTTAAGCGGCTCAAGCACCAGGTCGATACAGTCAAGGCGACCGAAAAAGTGCAAAGAGCCCAAGCTGCCGTCGCGGCCCGCCATTCGGGAACCGGGTCGAACATGCGCAGCGCTGTCGATAGCCTAGAGAGACTTAAGACCAAACAGGCAGAACGATCTGCCAAATTCGAAGCCGCTAGCGAGCTTGCCTCGTCGACAGAGGAAGCGAGCCTCGATGCGAAACTGAAAGCAGCTGGTATCGTTGGTGGCGGCGCGAGCGGTAACGACGTCCTTGCGCGGCTTAAGGCCAAACGTGCTGGCTAGGCTGCTGTCCCGCTCATCTGAAAGCGCTGTCCCGATTGCCGCGACGCGGCGGTGATCGAATCGTGCTACGGATTCCAAGCGCGGTGCGATCGCAGTTAGAAGAGTCAGCCCGAGCGCACGGCTACGAATATCAAAGCGGAACCGGCGTCCCCTATTGGGACGAGACGGTCTATTACCGCTTCACGCTCAAGCAGATTGAGCATGACATTGAAGCCGCCGCGCGTGAAATCGAGGCGATGTGCTACGCGTTGATGGACAAGGCGCTGGCGGACGAGTCGATCTTCCAGCGAATGGCCATTCCCGAGGGTCATTGGGACTACATTGCAGAAAGCTGGCGTGCCGGCGAAAAAGACCTCTACGGTCGTATGGACTTCTCCTACGACGGTGCGGCCAAGCCCAAACTACTTGAATACAACGCCGACACCCCGACCACCCTATATGAATCTGCGGTTTTCCAGTGGGTATGGCTCGAACAAGCGAAGGCGGCTGGGATCGTCCCAGGGGCCTGCGACCAATTCGCTGAACTTCATGAAGATCTC
>JAPKDI010000107.1 GCA_026421105.1 Alphaproteobacteria bacterium
GAGGTGAGGGCCTCGAAGCCGTTCTTCGTGACGCGGATGGTGTCTTCTAGGTGGAGGGTTCCCCAACCCAGTTCGAAGTAGGGCATGTCGATATTGATGACCATGTTTTCTTCGAGGGCGAAGTCGAACTCACCACCGGCGTAGATATCATCGCCCAGCGGCAATGGGTTGTCGGTGTGTTCGAGCCCAAGGCTGTGGGGTGAGACGTAGAAGTATTCCGGGAACCCACTCTTTTGGATCACATCGACGGTTTTTTCCATCAACGTGCTGCGGGAAATGCCCGGACAGATCAACTCGCAGGCTGCTTCCCAACCCGTTTCCATGGCCTTGGCGCGGCGTATCAATTCGTCCGAGGGTTGGCCGACTACGAGGGTGCGACCGATATCGCCGAGGTAGTGATCATATTCAGCAAGTGAATCTAGGAACAGCGATTCCCCGGGGACGACTTTGCCGTGCGGCAATCCGCCTAAAGTTGTCACGATGTAACGGCCCTTGCCATCGCGCTTGGACACTTCGGTGAAATACGCACGTTCGATGTCGTCCCAATAGGCGCCGTCGTGGACGGCGCCTAGGGCGGCCACGACGCCTGCCTCGTTGATGACGGCGGCTTTGCGCATCAGGGCGATCTCGGCCTCGGTTTTCACCATGCGGATTTCGCGAAAGATATTAGTGGCCTCAACGGCGGAGATGCCGGGCATCCCCATGTTGTTCATCCAGCCGATGATGCGTGGGTCGTCGGTGCCGACCTTGGCATTTTCGAGGCCTGCGTCCTTAATGATGCGGCGCAAACCCCAAGCAGGCGTGGCCGCCATACGGGCCGCGTGATCTTTCGAGCGATCGGCCCAGGTCTGTTCGAGCGGGGTCAGTGATGCGCCGTCGCGCACGGGCCACCCGTTCCATTCGGCGGGCTCGGGCTCGCCGGTGTTGGGGTCGACGCCGGAATCTGCGGTGCTGCGCCCCGAGTAATCCGAGAACATCACAATATTCGGGACCCAGGTGGGGGTGACCTCTGACAAGCGTTCGGCGTTGATCGCAGCGTTAATGACAAGACCTGCGGGCGCGTTTTCGTCGCGCGGCAGAACCGCATAGCTGTTGAACGACCAACCACCCGAGGAGAACAGGTCCCAGTAGTCGGTGAGGTAGTAGACATTGATGGCTTCTTTAGCGACCAGGCCGTCGAGGCCATATTTGTCCATGACGGCGTATGCGCGTTCTTTGTTGAGCAACATAATGATCTCGCGGGTTCTGGGTTGGTCAGGCTAACGTCCGGCTGCGGCCGCCGTCGGTGAGAATAGAAGTGCCAGTGATGTTACTGGCCGCGTCCGAGCATAGGAAGACGACGATGCGCGCGACCTCCACCGGATCGCCCATCGTTTTGAACGGGCTGTCCTTGGTGAAGTCGGCCTCGATGTCTGCTAGCGGTTTGCCGGTGTCGCGCGACAGGTTGTCAAACAGGGTGGTGATACGGCCTGTTTTAGTAGGCCCTGGATTCACGGCGTTAACGGAAATGCCATCGGGTCCTGCTTCGTCGGCGAGTCCCTTGATGACGGCTAGGAGGGCCGCGTTGGAGGCCGAACCGGGCAGGAGGCGTGGGTTGGGTTGTTTGCCCGTGTCGCCGACGATGGTGACGATGCGGCCGTATTTTTGTTCGCGCATTGCGGGGATGACGGCGCGCATCATGCGTACCGTGGCGAAGAACTTCAATTGGAAGGCGTCGTCCCAGACCTTGTCGGGGATTTCCCAGAAGATGCCGCCTTGGGCTGCGCCGGCGCAGTTGGCCAGGATGTCGATACGACCGAACTTGTCGGTCGCCTGCTTCGCGATGGCGTCGGGTGCTGCGGGGTCGGTGAGGTCGGCGACGATGGGCAATATGTCGGTGCTATGCCTCTTGACGAGTTCGTCGCAGATCGGCTCTAGGGGGTCTTCTTTGCGCGAGACCAACACCAGTTTGGTGCCTTCCGCGGCCATCTGACGCGCGCTTTCGGCACCGAGCCCAAGGCTGCCGCCGGTGACAATGGCGACCTTGTCCTTGAGCTTGAGGTCAATTGGCATGCCCGCTCCCCGTTTGCGATGTTTATGCATACTTGATGGAACGCCATTGCGCGCGAGTCAACGCGTGTGCGGAAGGAGCCGACCGGGGAGATTGCCTACAACGGGCGCTAAGTAGTGGAATCGATGAGTGACGAGAGCGAGAAACAGATCGTGTTGACGCCGGGTGAGGGTCGGTCTTACTCGATGGGAGATGCGCTGGGTGTTGTGTTGTGTTCAAAGCGGACGGCGTGGAGACCAACGATCGACACTCGATTTCGGAGTGGTAGTTGGAGCCCCACGCCGAAGGGCCGGGCGCACATGTGCATGACGATGAGGACTGCATTTTCCACATCCTCTAGGGAACGGCGAGTTTGTTCGTGGACTAAGGGTTGTTCGATGCGCTGCAAGGTACGGACGTCGTCAGCCCGGTGAGCGGGCCGCATGATTTTGCTAATCGGACGGATCAGCGTATGGGGTTTTTGAATGTGACGGTGCTAGGTGGGTTCGATATTCAGCTGCCGGGGATTTCGAAGTGGTTTCGCTAGAACCGTTACCCCCCCCCTCGAGACGCGGCCGTTGGCCTCTCCTCAAGATGACGGTGAGCGCGGCTAAGCGAATTCTTTGCGCAGGGCATCGTTGTGTTGGCCGATGGTCGGAATTGGTTTGACCGGCGCGGCGTCTTCGGAGACGCGAATGGGTGAGGCGACGAGGGATATGTCGCCGGCTTCGGAGCCCACGGTTTGCCGGCGCAGCTGCGGGTGGGTGGCGAAATCTTTGACCGTATTGAGCGCGCCGTAGGCGATCTTCGCGGTTTTGAGTTTTGCCGAGATTTCTTCACGGGTGTGCTGGCTGAAGACGGCGTTGACGACCTCATCAAGTTGCGGACGGTTAGCGACGCGGTCGACGTTAGTCGCGAATTCGGGCCGGGCCGCGATGGCTGCATCGTTCAGAACACCGGCGCATAGATTGTCCCATTCGCGCTGGTTCTGGATCGAGATGACGACCGGACGATTGTCTTTGGTGTTGTAGGCGCCGTAGGGCGCGATGCCGGGATGATTGAGCCCGACTCGGGCGGGTGGTTTGCCGGTATGTTCTTGGAGTAGCAAGGGTACGCTCATCCAATCCGACAGTGCGTCGAACAACGAGATCTGGAGGCCGGTGCCTTCGCCGGTCTTCTCGCGTTGCAGCAGCGCTTGGGTGATGCCCTGCACGGCGTACATCCCTGCAGCGATATCGCACAGCGATACGCCGACGCGAGAGGGTTCCTCCTGGCCGCCGGTGATGGCGGCGAGGCCGGTCTCGCATTGAATGAGAAAGTCGTAGGCCTTCATGTCTCGATAGGGGCCGTCTTCGCCGTAGCCCGATATGTCGCAGGTGATGAGACGGGGGTATTTGGCGCGCAGTTCGGCCGAGTTCAGTCCGGCGCGACCGGCGGCACCGGGGGCGAGGTTCTGGATGAATACATCGGCCTGGCTCAGCATGCGATGGAGCATCGCGTTGTCATCGGCGTCTTTAATATCGACGACCACCGATTCTTTGCCTCGGTTCAGCCACACGAAATAGGCGCTGAGGCCTTCAACGGCAGTATCGTAGGCGCGGGCGAAATCACCCGAGGCTCGTTCGACCTTGATAATACGGGCGCCAGCATCGGCCAGGCGCGACGAACAGAACGGGGCAGCCACGGCCTGTTCCAGCGAGACGACGAGGATGCCGTCCAGAGGCGCGAAGGTCACTAGTAACTGCGCGGCAGGCCGAGGACGTGCTCGCCGATGTAGCCAAGAATGAGATTGGTTGAGATGGGTGCTACTTGATAAAGGCGCGTTTCGCGGAACTTGCGTTCTACGTCGTATTCGGTGGCAAAGCCGAACCCGCCATGGGTCTGAACACACATTTCTGCCGCTTCCCAAGACGCTTCGGATGCGAGCATTTTCGCCATATTGGCTTCGGGGCCGCAGGGCTCGCCTGCATCGAACTTGCGGGCGGCTTCCTTAACCATGAGGCTGGATGATTGGATGTGCGCGTAGGCGCGGGCGATGGGAAACTGAATGCCTTGGTTTTGTCCGATGGGGCGACCGAACACGTTACGATCTTTGGCGTATGCAGTGCCCTTGTCGATGAACCAGTGACCGTCGCCGATGCATTCGTGCGCAATGAGGATACGCTCGGCGTTCATACCATCGATGATGTAGCGAAAGCCTTTGCCTTCAAGACCGATCAGGTTCTCGGCAGACACTTCCATATCGTCGAAGAACACCTCGCATGATGAGTGGTTCATCATCGTTTCGAGTGGGCGAATGGTGAGGCCGTTGTTTTTGGCGGCTTGCATGTCGACCACCATTACCGAGAGGCCATCTGTGCGTTTCTTGACCTGGTCTATGGGCGTGGTGCGGACGAGGAGCAGCATGAGGTCGGAGTACTCGGCGCGGCTGGTCCACACCTTCTGGCCATTAACAATGTACTTGTCGCCCTTCTTCACGGCTGTAGTACGCAAGGCCAGCGTATCGGTGCCACTCGTCGGTTCTGTGACACCAAAGGCCTGAAGGCGAAGTTCGCCGCTGGCGATCTTGGGGAGCCAGCGAGATTTTTGCTCATCGTTGCCGTGTCGCAGGATCGTGCCCATTGTGTACATCTGGGCGTGGCACGCGCCGCCGTTACAACCGGCATGATGGATCTCTTCCAGGATGGCACCGGCGTGGGTGATATCGAGGCCGCTGCCGCCGTATTCCTCGGGAATGAGACAGGCGAGGAAGCCAGATTCCGTCAGAGCAGTCACGAATTCCTGGGGGTAGGCCCTGTCGCGGTCTTTCGCGCGCCAGTATTCGCCAGGGAAATCGGAGCACAGGGCGCGGACTGCCTCGCGGATTTGTTCAAGATCTGTCTCGCCAGTTGTCTCGGCGCCTGCGTTCATGCCGTGATCCTCAGTCTGTTATGCCTGGGCCCGCTGATGTGGGCGCGTTGCGGCATTTTCTAACAGGTAGAACAGCAGAGCGGAAGAACAGGCAGGCTAGGCGTGCGTGCGGGTAACCAACCGCATTAAGGTACGGTCCTTGCCGATCACGAGGTGTTGTACGACCGCTAGGATATGAACGATCAGCAGAACAAGGAGAAAGGGCAGGGCGATAGCGGTCTCGGCGGCTTCGTAAACAGCGCACGCAGAAAAAAGGGGCGCCGAAGCACCCCTTTTTCCCAATCTCTAGTCAAGGGGTTACTTGGAGACCTCATCGACGATCTTGTCGTAATCCTTCTCGGTCTCGCCGCGCGTGATTTGGTCGAGTTCGACCTGAACGATGCGCAGGATACGTGCGATGTAATCGGCACGCCATTGAGCCCGGAAGGCTTCAGTGACGTCGTCTGGCTTATAATCTTCGAT
>JAPKDI010000108.1 GCA_026421105.1 Alphaproteobacteria bacterium
TTATCGTGTTTGACGAAGGCATCCGTCAGAATTCGCCGCATTTCCACGCGGACATAGAACGTGAGCATGCGGAAAAGTTGTTTGGCAATCATGCGTCCTATTACAAGGGGGACACAATTGCGGAGCTGGCCGCCCAATGCGGGGTCGATGCGGCCAATCTCAAAGCAACCATCGCTGTCTACAACGAAGCTGTCGAAGCTGGAAGCGACTCTGAGTTCGGTCGGGAGTCGTTGCCGCGGCCTATAGACACCGGCCCCTACCTCGCCATCCGTGCCGTAGGGTTCACAGTCTTGAGCCCCGGCGGGCTCGACCTCGATGATGATTTGCGAGTGGTCGACACCGAAGGCAAGCCAATTGCCAATCTCTTTGCCTCCGGCGAAGTGCTCGGGAAGGCGCGCCTATCCGGCAAGACATACCTAAGCGGGATGTCGATGCTCCCTGCCATAACCTTTGGCCGTCTACTGGGCCAAAAGCTGCTAAAATGGGAAGGCGCCCGCGAGGCCGCCGAGTAACGGCGCGGGCCGGAGCCAACATGCACGGACTAGTTATTCGCGGCGGCACCAGCGTCGACGGGAGCGGCGCTGACCGGGTAGATCGAAGTACCGGTGAGGCTAAGCTCTCTCTTTAACGGCAAGAAACTTAAGAGCAGGCCAGTCATTAGTGGTTCGCTCGAGATCCCAAGAGTTTCGGGCAAGGAAGACCGGTGCGTCATCGCGATCCAACGCTACGGCCGCACGGTGACGTTCAACGAACCGCTTGACCATCGCCTTCTCTCCTGTGATCCAGCGCGCGCTCTCGAAGGGCGCACCCTCAAAACCCGCAGACACCTTGTATTCCGTGGCGAGACGGGCGGCGAGAACATCAAGCTGAAGCTGGCCGACAACACCGACAATCCAATTCGCTCCAAGCATCGGACGCAGAATCTGGCTCACGCCCTCCTCCGCCAAGTCCTCCAGTGCACGCCGTAATTGCTTGGTGCGCATCGGGTCGTCCAACCGCACACGTCGAAGAATCTCGGGGGCGAAGTTTGGGATGCCGGTGAAATGGAGGGCTTCACCCTCAGTCAGCGAGTCACCGACGCGCAGAGTTCCATGATTTGGAATACCAATGATATCGCCGGCAACAGCCTCTTCCGCCAACGCACGTTCCTGCGCGAAGAAGAAGATCGGATTCTGTACAGCAATGGGTTTTCCAGACCGAACCTGGTGCAATTTCATGCCCCGGCGAAACCGTCCTGAACAAAGGCGCACGAAGGCAACGCGGTCACGGTGCTTCGGATCCATGTTCGCCTGGACCTTAAATACGAGCCCAGTGACCTGTACCTCGTCTGGCGCGACGGGACGCTGGTCAGTCGGCTGAGGGCGCGGCGGTGGTGCTATCCGCGCCAAGGTCTCCAGCAGGTCCTCAACGGAAAAGTTTTTTAGGGCGCTGCCGAATAGTACGGGGGTCAGGTGTCCGCTGCGATATGCTTCGACGTCGAGCGGCCGATACGCCTCGGAGGCCAAGGCTGCGTCTTCGCGAAACCGCCGCAGAACGGGGTCCGGGACATGCTGCTCAAGAACTGCATCATGAGGACTGCTGCATTGGATGACGCCGCCCCCCGCTTTGCCCGTCGTTAGGAACCTGAAGTCCCGCAGGTCCATGCAGCCATGAAAATCAGCGCCACTGCCAACCGGCAAAACGACGGGTGAGGCATCTAGGGCCAAGGTGGACTCGATTTCGTCGAGCAGCTCGAAGGGGTGACGGCTTTCGCGATCGATCTTGTTGATAAATGTGATGATCGGTATGTCGCGTAGACGGCACACCTCGAAGAGTTTTCGCGTCTGTCTCTCAATGCCCTTAGCCGCGTCTATGACCATTATCGCCGAATCGGCTGCGGTCAGTGTTCGATAGGTATCCTCGCTGAAGTCCTCATGGCCCGGCGTATCTAGGAGGTTGAACATGATGCCTTCATGTTCAAAGGTCATGACTGAACTCGTGACCGAGATTCCACGCTCTCTCTCTAACTCCATCCAGTCAGATTGGGTGCGTCGGTGTTCACCGCGCGCCTTGACATGGCCAGCCATTCGGATCGCGCCACCGAAAAGAAGCATCTTTTCGGTAAGGGTCGTCTTCCCTGCATCCGGATGCGAAATGATGGCGAAGGTCCGCCTTCGAGCCCATTCGGCGTCTTGCGAGGTGGCTGCGCGATCGGGAGCACTAACAGGATCCAAGGTGGTCTCTCTCACATTTCTCGAAGAAATCGTGGGTATTGAGGTCAGTTCCAGCAGCACATCGCCGCAGAAAAACTCATGCGCCCTTGGCGCTGAGGTAGGCAGCAACAACTTATACGACACCTTCGATCAGGCGGCGATGGACACGGCCGGCAGTCTCGTGAACTCCCTATGAGGCTCAATCAGTCGCGGCCGTCACACTGGTGTCGCAACCAGCACAACGAAACGACGTTAGGGGCACCCTTAGACCACTTGACCGCAAGCATGGCCCGAGGCCCAGGCCCATTGAAAGTTGAAGCCGCCCAGGTGGCCCGTCACATCGACGACCTCGCCGATGAAATAGAGCCCGGGGACGGACCGGGCTTCCATAGTTTTTGACGATACGTCCTTGGTATCGACTCCGCCGACGGTAACCTCCGCGAGGCGAGTGCCCTCAGTTCCGGAGGGTGTCACCCGCCAGGCGTTAACATTGGCCGCAATGCGGCCCAATGTACTGTCGGAGATATCGGCCAGACGCCCGTCTCTCTCGGTCATCGCGACGATCCTTTGTGCC
Organism: Alphaproteobacteria bacterium; assembly: GCA_026421105.1. Next base: position 2,767 of record JAPKDI010000108.1, read on the forward strand.
AGGCGCCGCGGAAGACTTTGCGCGAGCGCGGTGCCGACCTCTTTCTTGGGCTGGCTCTTCTTGACCGCCTTCAAGTGCGCGAACACGTCGGTGCCGGGCAGAAAATTGATGGTAAGGGGTTCTCTCGCGCGCCAGTAGGAAGATATTTGCAAAATCGCCGGCCCGCTGAGACCACGGTGGGTGAACAACAGCGCCTCCGTAAAGCTTATCTTGCCCAGCATGACGGTTGCCTCCAGGGACACGCCCGCCAACCCGTGGAGTTCGGCCAGGGAGCCCGCATCAAGGGTCAACGGCACCAGGCCGGGGCGAGGTTCGATCACTCTGAGACCGAACTGCCTAGCGACATCGTATCCAAAGCCGCTCGATCCCATTTTCGGAATCGACGGTCCACCGGTAGCGACGACGAGGGATGCGGCCCCGAAGGACCCATGACTCGTCGCGATTGTGAAGCCGTCGTCATCCTTTGCAATGCCCGTCACGACGGTCGACGTCCGCAACACGATCCCACGCGCTTCCTCGGTCAACATGTCGATGATTTGCTGCGCCGACCCGTCGCAAAACAACTGACCATGATCGCGCTCGTGGTACGCGATAACGTGTTTTTCGATGAGGGCGACGAAGTCCGCCGGGGTGTAGCGGTTCAGGGCCGAGACACAGAAACGCGGATTGTCCGACAGGAAATTCAGCGGCGAGACGTGAAGGTTGGTGAAATTGGCGCGGCCACCGCCGGAGATACGGATCTTTTGCCCCGGCTTTTCAGCGCGCTCCAGGACGAGAACGCGACGGCCGCGCTTGTTCGATTCGATCGCGCACATCAGGCCGGCGGCCCCTGCGCCGATGATGATGAGGTCGAAGTCCGGCATCCATAACGTATAACCGATGGGGTATTGTCAGCCTATCGGACCACCTGAATCAGATTATGCCCTGGCTAGCGGCGCATAGACGGAACGTGATCCGGATCTAGCTTGAGATCAATGAGGAGCGGTCGGGTCCGTTTCTTGATCGCCGTACAGGCTCCATTGAGATCGTCCTCGTTGCGAACTGAAAAGCCCTGACCGCCAAGCGCATCGGCAAGTGGACCGAACTCCGGCCAATCGAAGCAAGAGATGTCAGGGTTCAGGTTCCTGTTTCGGAACTGGACGTGTTCCGCGCCATAGCTGCCGTCGTTGCAAACGACGACGATCAAGTCGACTTTGTGCCGGACTGCTGTATTGAACTCGCTGAGGCCGCCCAACATGAACCCGCCATCTCCTGTTACCAAGAGAGCAGGCCGGTTGGGTGCGGCGAACGAGGCGCCGATGGCGTACGGCATGCCGAGGCCAATCGAACCAAAGTGAACGGTGTAGACGAGGGAACGTGGGTCGGGTACGTCGAACACCTTCCACGCCTGCAAGACGTACCGGCCGACATCAGTGACATAGATTCTATTTTCGGGGACAGCTTCGTTCAGGCGAAGCAGTGACTTTGTTAGGTCCACGGTGGTTGCGGTAGCCTTGTCGTCGAGACCACGCACGAACGAATAATCTTGAAGCTGCTCCAAGATTTCTTGTGACCGGAAGCGGGAGCCAGGGATCTCTGCCTCGTCGAGCCAGCGCACGAACAAGTCAGCAGTCAGAGCCGGGTCGCCGACGACGCCGACGGCTGGTTGGGCAAATTTTCCGATATCCTCCCGCTTGAGATTGCACTGGACCACACGCTTGCCCTTCAAGAGCGACCCAGAGGCTGTCGTGTACTGGTTCAGGCTTGCGCCGAAGGCGACGACGCAATCACTTTGCATGATAAGATCGGTCGCAACCGGCGTACTTAGCGTGCCGAACACGCCAAGATCGAAGTCGTGCCCGCGAAACAACCCTTTCGCCTTGAGCGTCGTGGCCAAAAGAGCGTCGGTGCGGTCGGCGAGCTTGATCAGTGAATCTCTATGTCGTGCGTCGATCGCGCCCCGGCCGGCAAGGATTACCGGCATCTTGGCCGCAGCCAGAATACCTATTGCGTCGTCCAGGTCGTGGCTTTCAGGTATCACAGCACGGTTGTCAAACTGGCGCGTGTCAACCTCCTCGTAGTCGACGTCTTGCCACATGAAGTCGGCCGGGACGTTCAAGGCAATGGGGCGTCGTTCCGCCTGGGCCCGCCGAAAGGCCGTTCTCATGTCTTCAAAAACCGTTTGCGGTGCGCGCACCTGCTCAAAGCCCGCGCCAGTAGCCACGATGAGGTCGCGCTGAGACACATTTTGCAGGCTATGTTTGTCAGCAGCTGCGGTGTCGCCACAAACCAGTAGCATCGGCACCTGGGCTCTGACCCCCTCGATGAGTCCGCTGAGGGTGTTGGCTACACCGGGTCCGTGCGTCACTGTCACGACGCCGACCTCGCCCGATACCACTGAATACCCGATTGCCATCACCGTGGCCCCAGCTTCGTTCGCGGACGATACAAACGTCCCGCCTTGGTCGTCGACATAGCTTTGCACAACGAACAGGTTGCCGTCGCCGATCAGCCCAAACATTATGCCGACGCCATTGTCGAAAAGGGCTTTTGCCAAAGCGGCGTGAAGCTTCATGGAGACGGGCTGTTCATTTGTCATTGCTTCTTACTCCG
>JAPKDI010000109.1 GCA_026421105.1 Alphaproteobacteria bacterium
ACAATATTTTGTTTGGGAAGGTCTCGTACGGAGAGGCTGAGGCCGCGTCGCGGGTTGGTCGGTTGCTATCTGACGTGATCGAGGAGACAAACCTGCACAAAACGGTAGTGCGAGTAGGTCTCAACTTCCATGTCGGGATTGCTGGTACGCGACTCACGCCGTCGCAGCGCCAAAAACTTATTCTTGCGCGCTCTGTGATAAAGCGGCCCGATTTGATGGTTGTTTCTGAAGGCTTGTCGGCCCTTGATCCGACCACGTTGGGCCGTTTGGCCGAGCGGTTGGTCAAGGAATTTGAGGGCCGCAGCCTCGTGTGGTTGTTGCAACAGCCCGATCTCGCGGCGTTGTTCGATCGTGTGGTCGTCATGAGAAGCGGTAAGGTGGTGAAGTCCGGTACCTACGAAGAACTCAATGCGGGCGACGGATTGGCGAAGCTAATCGAAGAAAAAGTTTCTTAGGGGAGAAACGCGTGAGCCTGAATGAAGAAGTCGAACTGCTGCGGAACGTTCCGCTGTTCGCAAACCTTGAACCGTCAAAGCTAAAGCTGCTGGCATTCACCAGCGAACGATTGACCTTTCGGCAGGACCAAGACCTGTGCACCGAAGGCGACATGGGCGACGCCGCGTTCATCATTATTCAGGGCGAGTGCGACGTACTCATTTCGACAGCCGGTGGAGCCATGACGTCGGTAGCGAAAGCCAATAAGGACGACTTCGTTGGCGAAATCGCGATCTTGTGCGACGTGCCCCGCACGGCAACCGTGCGCGCGCTATCCGACGTGACCGTTCTACGAATCTCGAAGGAACTGTTCTTCCGCCTGGTGCGCGAATTCCCGGAGATGGCCGTGCAGATCATGCGTGAACTCGCCGCCCGCGTGGAACGGACCAATTCGCAGCTCGCTCGCGCCTTGGGCCGCGCCTCGAATTAACCTAGACCGCGAAGTCGACCAGAACCGGGACGTGGTCTGACGGGTTCTTCCAGCCACGGACACGGTCGGCCACCTCCATGTTGGTAAGCTTAGGCCGCAGGGCATTGTTGACCCATACGTGATCCAAACGGCGGCCTTTATTGGCACGGCGCCAATCGGGCGAACGATAGCTCCACCACGTGTACAAAGTGGCGGCCGGGGGCACGAACTCACGCATCGCGTCGATCCAACCATGCGCCGAGAAGGCGCGGTCGTAATGCTCGACCTCGATGGGAGTATGCGACACCACGCGCAATAGTTTCTTGTGTGACCACACGTCCGCCTCGAGCGGCGCGATGTTAAGGTCACCTAGCAATATCCGCGGCGTTGAGCTGAGTGTCTTTCCCCATGATTCGAGTTCGCGGTAGAACCGAAGCTTTTCTTTGAATTTTGGATTGGTCGTCTGGTCGGCGACGTCACCACCTGCGGGGATATAGAAGTTGTGGAGTTCAATGCCGCCCGGGAGCGTCGCAAAAACGTGTCGCGCGTCCGCACTGTCACACCACTGTTTGGTCCCTACGGCCTCAAGCGGAACGCGCGAGACAATGGCAACACCGTGGTAGCCTTTTTGGCCATGAATCGCGAAGTGGGTATAGCCAAGATCTTCAAAGCCGGCTCGGGGAAATTTGTCGTTTTCCACCTTGGTTTCTTGAAAGCACATGACATCGGGCTTCCACGTCCGCGCGAAGCGACGCGCGAGCGCTAAGCGATGGCGAACCGAATTGATGTTCCAGGTGGCAACGCGGAGCGCCATTCAGCGCCTCAAAAAATTGAGAATGTCGCGCCAACGACCCCGAAGGGAAGGCGGCCGGTTTCGAACAAGCGGAACTTCAACGCAAACGGGTGATCACCCTCGGCCCCTGCGGCGAGAACGAGGGCCGCCTGGTAGGCGCCTGCAACCGCCCAGCCGGCGGCCGCATTGAGGAACGACTCTTCGTCTGACTCAGGTTGAAACCCTGCATCTATTGCGGCGTTGCTGATTGCCTCAACCGCGACCCCTGCGCATTGTGCCGAAAGGTGGTTTAGCGCGTTGGCGAGTTCGGACTCGTCGACGAGATCCAAAGATTGCACGATCAACCCGGACTTGAGTTGCTCTTCGGCCTCCCACCAATCGCTGTTCCAGTTTGGGTTTTCGGCGACCGAAACCGCTTCGTCCCAACCTTCAACCTGTGCGACGGTTGCGTCGGGAAATCCTGCCGCACTTAAGTAGGCCGTCGCGGTTGCGGTGTCTTCAATGCTCAGCGGTGCCCCGATCCGGCTAAACCACGGGGTATCAATTACCGTCCGGGCAAAACGCGCCATGATCGTGAGTCGCTGAATTTGCTGGTCTAGGATTTCGTCGTAGACCTCTTCTTCGTCATCCTCGAAACTGTCGCTCATCGGCTGCCCCGGCGTCGTTCGTTGCGTACCCGCGCCGCGTCACCAAAAGCCTCAAACAGGGCGCGGTAAAAGCCATTATCCTCGGCATCGAATTCTGGGTGCCACTGGACGCCCAACGTGAAGTCGCCGGCGCCGTTAACGCTTAGTGCTTCGATCGTCGAATCGGGCGCGGTGGCTTCCACGGTCATGCCAGGTGCGGCCGTGTCGATGCCTTGACCATGCAACGAATTCACGCCGGCGGTGTCGCTACCGGTCATCTCGGCGAGCGGCCCGTCTTTGCGCAGTGTGATGTCATGGCAATGCCCCATCTGCGCTTCCATGTGCTTGGTGCGGTCGCGCCGATGGTCGATCCGACCTGGCACTTCGTGCAGGAATTGATGCAATGTGCCCCCTAACGCCACGTTGAATTCTTGGAAGCCACGACAGATCGCGAAAATCGGCACGCCTGCATCAACCGCTGCCCGAATCAGTGGCAAGGCGGTCGAGTCGCGTTGCGGGTCATGCATATCGCCGTTTCGCGCGGGCGGGCCTGCATAGTGGTGTGGCTCGATGTTCGAGGCACCACCGGTCAGTAGCAGGCCGTCGATGTGCTCGACCATATCAGCAACATCGATATCGTCGCCCAATGCGGGGATCACCATCGGGTGGCAATTCGACACGCGCGCAACCGCCGCAGCGTTTGAATGGCCAATGGCGTGCAGCGGGAACTGGCGCATATTGAACACACTGGCCGGTATGCCCACGACGGGTCTTCGTGCAGTCATTAAGAATCCTACCGGCGAAGCCGGAGTGAATGGACGCGGAGGCCCAGATAAAAGGGCATTCCGCCATCGCTTTCAAGGTGTTGCAGCGTTTAGTCGCTGTAGCTCTCGAAGTCGCGGAAGGGATTGGGGTCAACAAAGCGGAAAAGGGCGTCGTCGAGCTCAAGGTTTGTCCGGACCTCCGACAATGCGACGGTTGTCCTCTTTCCCTGGGCATCAACCACACGCCACTGGCGTAGCGCCAACGGACCATCGCTGAAGATCAACGTGATTTCGCCTTCGCCGGGGTTGTCGGGGTCGACAATGGCCACGCTGATAACCCCAGGGTCGCGCTGGATCCGCGTTATCTCAATATCATCCCGGTCAAATGAGAATCGATCAGCAACCAGGAACGCCAATGGCGTTGCGGAAAGCGGCAAATAGGTCACTTGCTCAAGTTCGGCATCGTAGAAAATAAGCTGCCGACCGGTTGCGACGATGAGGATCGGCGAGGGCGGGGTGTATTCAAACCGCAATTGACCGGGCCGGCGCAGATAAAACTCACCCGACACCACGCCGCCTTCATCGTTGAACTGGACGAACCGGGCGTGCATCGAACGCAGCCCGCTTAGATAGCCTTCTAGTCTTGAGAGGGTTACCTGTTCTTCCGCCGTGGGGACGACGGCAGCCCCAGCCCCTGCCGCGCCAAGCGCGACACATAAGAGAAGAAGTGCTGGGCAGACCTGGCACAGGAGAAAGTTCTTCATGCTCTATTATTCTTCGCGCGGGATCACTCGGGCAAGCACTTCGCGCTTGCCGACGTGGTTCGCCTGACTCACGACGCCTTCGGCTTCCATTCGCTCGACAATTCTGGCGGCGCGGTTATAGCCAATTTGCAAATGGCGCTGGACGAAACTGGTTGAAGCCTTGCCCTCGCGGCAGATCAGCTCCACGGCTCGGTCGTACATCTCATCTTCTTTATCATTGCCGCTGCTTCCCCCAGACGACGCGGGCGTGTCAGGTTCTTCCGTAATCGATTCGATGTAGGACGGCGCTCCCTGACCGCGCAGGTGGTTGACCACCTTCTCGACCTCGTCATCAGTGACGAACGGGCCGTGCACGCGGCTTATCTTACCACCGGCCAACATGTACAGCATGTCGCCCGAGCCGAGCAGAGTCTCGGCGCCGGGTTCGCCAAGGATGGTGCGGCTATCGATCTTCGACGTCACCTGAAAGCTAATGCGGGTAGGGAAGTTCGCTTTGATGGTACCCGTAATGACATCTACGGATGGCCGTTGGGTCGCCATGATGAGGTGGATGCCGGCGGCTCGCGCCATTTGGGCGAGGCGCTGGACCGAGGCCTCGATCTCCTTGCCAGCGATCAACATGAGGTCAGCCATTTCGTCCACGACAACCACAATGAACGGCATCGGCTCGAGATCGAGCGGCTGCTCCTCAAAGACCGGCTCGCCGGTTTCTTGGTCAAACCCGGTCTGCACCGTGCGGTTGAGGTTCTCGCCCTTCTTTTTGGCGTCGGCGAGGCGCTTGTTGTAGCCGGCAATGTTGCGCACCCCGAGATGCGACATCACGCGATAGCGCTGCTCCATCTCGCGCACGGTCCACTTCAGGGCGACGACGGCCTTACCGGGCTCGGTCACCACCGGTGCCAACAAATGCGGAATGCCGTCATAGACCGATAGCTCGAGCATCTTGGGATCGATCATGATCAGACGACACTGTTCGGGCTTAAGGCGGTAGAGCAGCGACAGGATCATCGAGTTAACTGCAACCGACTTGCCGGACCCAGTGGTTCCCGCGACAAGCAGATGCGGCATGCGCGCCAGGTCGGCGAACAAGGGGTCACCGCTGATATCTTTGCCGAGGGCGAGCGTCAACGCAGATTCCTTGTCTTCATACTGAGCGCTAGAAATTAGCTCACGTAAATAGACCGTTTCGCGCCGTGCGTTGGGCAACTCGATGCCGATCGCGTTATGACCGGGGATGGTCGCGACGCGTGCCGAGATAGCGCTCATCGAACGTGCGATGTCGTCTGCAAGACCGATGACGCGACTGGCTTTGGTCCCGCGTGCAGGTTCCAGCTCGTACAACGTCACGACCGGTCCGGGGTGAACCTTGGTGATCTCACCACGCACCCCGAAGTCCTCCAGGACTCCTTCAAGCATCCGAGCGTTTTGTTCCAGCGCATCTTCGCTGATGGCGGCGCGGTTCAC
>JAPKDI010000005.1 GCA_026421105.1 Alphaproteobacteria bacterium
ACCTCGTCCGCCACTTCGACGGCATCGCGGCCATGTGGATCGCCGAACCCACCACCACCTGGGAGTTTGGCATAGAGCCGTTCACCCGGCGGGATCGTCTTCACAGACTTGCCATGGAAGGGGTCCTGACCAATCAAACCAAACATGCCCGGAGATCCCGGCTTGCCGCCATGCCGCCCTCGTGCAGGATTATCCAACCTGTCGAATGTCGCAGCTGATACGGTGAACGGAAGCGATTCTCGCGACTCCACTTCAACGACCTGCGCGAAGCCGCCACGGTAGGTTCCTGGCCCTGCTGAGTCCGGCAGCAACTCACGGCGCCGAAAAACCAACGGTGAGATCGCCTCGGTGACCTCCACCGGGATCGCGCCAACACCAGACGGAAACGCGGTCGAGTTCAGCCCGTTCTTTGTCGGTCGGGCCCCTACCCCCCCTACACTCACGCTCATGGTATTGAAGGCGCCTTCGGAATTACCCGAGCGTGTCCCGCCCGACGCCGCAAGAACCCAAATGGACCCAGCGCTTTCCGCTTGCACACCACCCTTAATCGCTTGGTCAAGACAACCAAATACGATGTCGGGTAGCATTTGACCCACGACGTGGCGGGCGGTTACCGGTGATGGATGCACGGGGTTAACAATCGATCCAGCTTCGGCCTCAACCGTCATCGGCGAGAGCGACCCTGCGTTATTCGGAATTTCGGGTCCGATGATGCACTTGAGCCCAAAGATCGAATAGGCGTCGGTGTAACACTTCGGAGAGTTGATACCGTATCCCGATACAGATGATGACCCGCTATAATCCAAGACAATCCGCTCATCTTCCACAATCATCCGAAGCTTCAAGCGCACCGCCTCTTCGTATCCGTCGAGCGTCATCTCAGCGTCGTAGTTACCGTTCGGCACGCGGCCAATTGCCTCAACCATCGCTTTGTACGAGTTCGTAAGGATGTGCTCAGCCAGATCGTCGACCGAAGCCATATCGAACTCGCGCATCATGTCGATCATTCGGCGACAGCCCGTGTCATTACACGACACTAGGGCAAGCAAATCCCCTTTGGCCTCGATTGGTTCGCGAACGTTGTTCGCGATCAGTTCCATCAGCGGTTCGTTGAGGCTTCCACCTTCAAAAAGACGGGTATGCGGCACGAAGATGCCTTCCTCGTAAACGCTGCGCGCGTCGGCGGTAAACCCGCGCCCACCGACATCGACGAGGTGGCATGTCGAGGCAACCAACGCCACCAACTGACCATCAAGAAACGCCGGTGTGACAACGACAAAGTCAAAAAGATGCCCCGTGCCCTTCCATGGATCGTTGGTCGTGTAGACGTCCCCCTCTTTCATCACGTCTATCGGGAATTGGTCCAGGAAATGCCCGACCGCAGCCGCCATCGAATTCACGTGTCCCGGTGTTCCGGTAACCGCTTGGGCCAACATGCGACCCTTGAGGTCATATACACCGGCTGACAAATCGCCGGCCTCGCGTGCAACCGTTCCAAAGGCCGTGCGCAACAACGCCTGCGCCTGCTCTTCGACGACAGAGATCAAGCGGTTCCACATGACCTGCATATGAATTCGGGCGAGGGGGTCGTTGGTCATACCGCCTCCGTCCGTTCGAGATTTAGATAGCCCCGAGCGTCGACGAAGACCCGCCACCCACGATCAACAACAGTGGTCGTGTCGTCTTCGGCGATGAATGCCGGGCCATCAATCATTTGACCCGCCGCCAAGTTGTTGCGCCAGAACTCAGGGATCTCCGCACTCTCGCCGCGAATCGGCTCAAACAATGCCCGGGTGCCGATCGGCTTACCTGTAGCGCCACCGGCTTCATTTATCGTCACAGCATCTGAAGGCTCGACCTTCGATGCCACCGTCACCGACCACGTCAGCGCTTCAACCACCATGTCAGGAATGATGAGGCCGTAATGAGCGCGGTATAGCTTTTCAAACGCCGTGATCATACTGCCGACTTCGCTGTCGCCGATACTTCCGAGGGGCACCCGCACGGTCAGTTCGTGCCCTTGCCCGACGTATCGCAGATCGACCTCGCGGGTCACGTCAAATGCAGCACCAGGTGCACCGGGGGTTACAATGTCACGCGCCTCGGCTTCCATATCCGTGAGCATCAGGTTTACCGGCGCCACATCGGCATTCGCTAGGGTTTGCTGTTGGCTTCGAACCACTTGATAGGAAACCGGTGCGCGCAAAAATCCGATGGCTGAGCCAACGCCCGCGCCCTTGGGGACCACAACGCGACGGATACCCAGTTTTGTTGCAAGTCGAGTTGCGTGAAGCGGTGCCGCGCCGCCAAATGCGATCATCACATGGCGATCAATGGTTCGGCCGCGCTCGATGGCATGAACGCGTGCTGCGTTGGCCATGTTCTCTTCAACGATCTCGCTAATCCCGGCGGCTGCCCAAGCGTCGCTTAAGCCCAACGGTTGTCCTACGGCGTCCGCAACGGCGGCATTGGCTCTTGCAGGATCAAGAGTAAAGCGGCCCCCAGCGAACTCAGCTGCGTTCAAGCGGCCGAGCGCTAAGTTCGCATCCGTGACCGTCGCGTCGATCCCGCCACGGCCATAGCACGCAGGTCCGGGCTCGGAACCCGCACTGTCGGGGCCGACCGTGATCCGCTGCATCGCATCTACCCGCGCGATCGAGCCTCCGCCCGCGCCAATTTCGACCATCTCAATGACCGGGATCCGGACCGGCCACCCGCTTCCTTTGAGGTTTCGGTAAGCCCGCGCGACTTCAAAGACTCGGGCACGCTCAGGCTCACCATCGGCAATGAGACAGATTTTCGCCGTCGTCCCGCCCATGTCGAAGGACAGCACCTCGTCCAAACCATTTTCCCGCGCGATGTGGCTTGCCAAGATTGCTCCGCCCGCAGGACCCGACTCGACAAGGCGAATTGGTAGACGTTGTGCCGTCTCTAGGGTAGTCAGCCCACCGCCCGACATCATAAGCAGTAGCGCGCCACGAAAGCCAAGGCCCTCCATGGTGGCAGACAGGCGTCCGAGATAGCCGGCCATGAGCGGTTGCACATAAGCGTTCGCGCATGCCGTCGAGAAGCGGTCGTACTCGCGAATCTCCGGGCTTACGTCGCTTGAGATCGTGATCGCAACATCGGGCAAATGAGCCGCGAGGACTTCGCGCGCGCGGCGTTCATGGGCGGTATTCACGTATGAATGGAGGAACCCAATCGCGACGGCCTCGACACCCTCGGCCTTCAAGATGGGCACCATTGCTTCGAGCGCGCCTTCATCCAACTCGGTCAAAACCGAGCCGTCAGCCGCCATGCGCTCCGTGACGGTTAACCGACGATGGCGCGGCACCAGAGGCGGCGGGCGATCCATAAAGACGTCGTACTGTTCAAAGCGTTTTTCGTACCCGGTCTCCAAGACGTCTCGAAACCCTTCGGTTGTGACAAACGCCAGGGTCGCCCCCTTGCGCTCAATCAGTGCGTTGGTCGCAAGCGTCGTGCCGTGAAGAAAAACATCTACATCGGTGATTCCCTTGCCCGCCTTCTCCAGAGCTGCGGCGAGCCCGTCGAGAACACCTTCTTCCGGCGCTCGCGGCGTCGTCAGGACTTTCGCTGTATAGCGCGTGGTGCCATCTTCGACCGCAACGTCGGTAAAAGTACCACCGATATCCGCAGCCACACGCAAGAGCGCTTTACTGTTTAAGCTCATTTTGGATTCGATCGTCGAAAAGAGTGATCTAACTTATGCGATCCGGGCACAAATGCACACGTCCCGCTGGTACAGTGTGCGAAGCCCTTCAGGAGGATTGCACCCGTGGCGATCTCAAGAGACGACTGCCTGACGCTTGACCAGAACGACCCGCTCGCAGAGATCGGCACACGATTCATGCGACCGTCCGGCACTGCCGATCAGTCTCGAATCTACATGGACGCGAATTCAATCGGTGCCCCGCCCCGCGACGTCCTGGAACATCTGCGGCATACGGTCGAGGAGCATTGGAGCCTGGCCAGGCGCCGAAGCTGGGGCGAAGCCGGTTGGCTCGAGGCTGCGTCTAATCTAGGAGATGGAATTGCCCGCATCGTTGGTGCCGCGTCGGGCGAGATCGTTGTAGCCGACTCAACCACGATCAACCTGTTTAAAGCCATTGTCGGTGGGCTCCACCTGCTTCCCCAGCGCACCAAAGTGGTGTCTGAAGCCGCAAACTTCCCGACGGATCTGTACGCCGCGCAGGCCGCCATCGATCTCATGGGTAATAAGCATACGCTGGTCTTGGCAGCGGATGGTCGTGACAGCGACGACGAGATCTGCGCCCTCATCGATAGTGAAACAGCGATCGTCGCCCTCAGCCTGGTCGACTACCGTACCAGCCGTCGTCGCGACCTTGCCAAAATTTCTGGTGCTGCTACTGCGGCAGGCGCCCTCACCGTGTGGGACCTATCGCATGGTGCCGGTGCGGTACCAATCGATCTCAATAGCGGAGGCGCCGATTTTGCAGTGAGCTGCACCTACAAATATCTCTGCGGCGGCCCCGGAGCGCCTGCATTCTTCTTCGTCGCTGCACGACACAACGACACGTTGGACTTGGGTCTAAAAGGCTGGCTCGGGCATGCCGACCAATTCGCGTTTGAACTGGGCCATCGCCCCGCTGCAGGTGCTCGGCGCGCGTTGATCGGCACACCGGCCGTTCTCAGCACCATCGGCCTGCAGGCGGCCATGGCGATTTGGGCAGATGTCGACGTGAACGCCGCCGGCAAGAAGCACGAGGGTCTATCGAATCTGGTGCGTGACCTATGTGATCAAGAGCTTGCCGAATTCGGCGTTAGCGTTGCTTCGCCGCGCAACTACGCCGCCCGCGGCGGGCACATCGCGTTACGACATCGCGGCGGAAATGCGTTGGTAGAAGCCTTGGCTGAGAACGATGTCATTTGCTCGTTCCGCACCCCGGACTCAATTCGGTTTGGCGTGAGCCCCCTGACGACGCGCTATGTCGACATCTGGGATGCGATCGAACGGTTTCGCGATGTCGTGCAAAACGAGACATGGCGCGACCCCAAATTCAGCAAACTCAAATCGATCTAAGCCGGGGCCCGCAACCATGTTTCGTGCAGGTGTAGCCAAGCAATCCCGCCCGGTCTGCGCAAATCAGCCTGCATGAGTGCCGAGGAGAGGATAACTGACTGCTCCTCAGGTCCGTGCAGCCAGTGCTCTTGGTAAACCACTAAGGCGCGATCGCCGGAAATATCCCGCACGTCTTCATCGGTAATCCGGATAGAGAAACCCAGGCCGCCTCGTTCACAGTAGCGTTCGCGAAAGCGCGGGACGACCGTGGCCGCCGCTTCCGACTCGCCGTTCGGGTTGATGATGATGAATTCCGGCCCGAACGATTCTGCAAACGCGGCAAATGACTCTTCGGTGTTGGGAATCGCGCCTGTAGTCCAATCAGAAATGGCCCGATGCAGTCGATGAATTTCTTCGACGCAAGCGGTGCCCACATCGCTCAAGGGAGGCGCGCCTCACGCGAAACAATCCGCTTCTCTCGCAGGATACCCTCAGGCCGGTAGAGAAGTGCCAGCGCCAGTATCAGCCCGATCAAAACGATTCGAACAGCGCCGGCCTCCGTGTTGAAGGTCGCCGGCAGGATAGCCCCGATCACTTGCTCGCTAAACGACCAGAGACCCCAAACGACGAGGCCACCCAGGAGCGCGCCCATGTTGTTGCCGCTACCCCCAACGATCAGCATCACAAACACCTGGAAGGTGAAAATTGGCAAGAAGTCTTGCGGGCTTATGAATCCGATGAAGTTCCCCTGCATGGCCCCCGCAAGGCCCATCACAGCCGACCCCACCACAAACGACTGCAAACGGATCGCGAAAACGTTCTTTCCAAGTGCTGCCGAAGCCGTTTCGTCTTCCCTAATCGCCCTAAGGACGCGGCCCCAGGGCGAGCGCACCATGCGTTCAAAAGCCCAATAGACAGCCCCGATAATGGCGAGACAGAGAATTAGATAAAGAACGTTGTCCACGAGGTTCGACTCGGAGATACCCGACAATGGGCGCGGCAACGAGTACATCCCGTTGGGGCCGCGGGTAAGCGATTCGAAGTTGAGTGCCACGAGTTGAATCGACAGACCAATCCCAAACGTCGATATGGCCAAGAAGTCTTCCCTTAGCCGGAGCGTGATGAAGCCGACGACAAGCGCCGCCAGTCCCGATGTCACCATCGCCCCGATAAAGCCGATGGGAAACCATAACCCCAATCCACCGATAAGCGTATCGGGATAGGGGGGGCCCGTAAGGATGGCCGATGTGTAGGCACCAATTGCATAGAAGCCGACGATGCCTACGTTGAACAGTCCTGTGAAACCCCATTGAAGGTTGAGCCCTAGCGTCGTCAGCGAATAGAAAGACGCAAAGATCAGAAAGAAAATGATGGTCGAAAAATAGGCTTCCATCACTCTTTCTCCCCAAGCAATCCTTGTGGGCGAAACAACAGCACCGCCAGCATGACCATGAACGTGATCGCCGCGCGGTAGCCTGCGAGGCCTAGCGAAACCGCAATGGCTTCCGTCAATCCGATAACGAGCGCACCGAGAATCGTGCCATACAAGTTGCTCGCGCCACCAAGGATCAACGCCGCGAACATTGGCAACAACATGTCGAATCCCATCTCGGGGCGAAGCTGCGTGTTGTGTGCCAAAAGCGCGCCGGCCACGGTTGCCAGCGACGCCCCGATAATCCAGGTCCAGCGAATAACTGCGCGGACATCAATGCCATTGATCCGCGCCAACGTCGGGTTCTCGGATACGGCACGCATCTGCCGTCCCATCGAGGTGCGGTTCATAAAATAGAACAACGCGGCAAAAGCGATGATGGCGATCCCAATGATCGCAAAATCATCAGGAACCATCTTCACCCCTGGCAGAATTTCGATCGCCTTTGGGATAAAGAATGCGTAGTACTGAGGCTCCCCGCCGGCGATCAACGTCACGAGATTGCGGCCCATGAGCGATAGCCCGAACGCTGCCATGATCAGCGTGATTCGGGCCGCTTTGCGATTGCGTAACGGCCGGAACAATACCCAGTCCACTGCGAGAACAACGACGCTCGTAGCTGCCATTGCGAAAACAATCGACACCAGCAAGGGCCACCCGAATGCGACAGGGCCCAGCGTCCCGATCCCCGCACCGATCAAGCCGACAAGCATCAAGGTGAAATAAGCACCGATCGTCAGGATTTCACCCTGCGCGAAGTTGGCGAAGCGCAGGATGTTGTAGGTCATGCTTATGCCGATTGCACCGAGCGCAATCAGAGCGGCACTGACGATCCCATCGGCAAAATACTGCATCATGCGCGAGCGAGCCTCGACTTAGCACCCAGATAAAGTTCCCCAACTTCCGGATTGTCGAGCAACGATCGAGCGTCGCCTTGAACTTTTTCCAGGCCTTCCGCCAGAACGTACCCGCGGTCAGAAATCTTGAGCGCCGCGCGCGCGTTTTGCTCGACCATCAAGATGGTTACTCCTACCTGCTTGACCCGAATGAGTTGTGAGAAGACCACCTGCGCCAGTTTCGGCGACAGACCCGCCGACGGCTCGTCCAGCATCAATAATTTTGGATCGGCCATCAGTGCACGCCCTACCGCAACCATTTGGCGCTGACCACCTGAAAGCTTGCCCGCAGCAAGGTGACCGAGCCGCTCAAGATCTGGGAACAAATCCAGCACCCGACGGCGTTGCTCGGTGAACTGACTTTGGTTGTGCAACGCCCCCAGCGCGAGGTTCTCCTCAACCGAAAGGCGCGCAAAGACGTTCTCGCTCTGCGGGACGTACGCAACGCGCTCGCGGATAAGTTCGTGGGTCTCAAGCCCGGTAATGTCGCGGCCACCGAACATTACCGACCCTCGCGTAACGGTCAGCAAACCAGCAATCGCCTTGATCAGGGTCGACTTACCGGCGCCATTTGGTCCCAGGACGGTCACGATTTCGCCCTCAAAGACTTCAAGGGATATGCCGTGCAAAATCGGGAGTGTCGGGTTGTACCCGGCTTCGACGTCGCGCACGGCGAGCATTGGCTCAACCATCGGCAGCGTCCGCCTCATCGTCGATCGCACCGCCAAGAAATGCTTCCATGACTCTTGGATCGGTTTGCACTTCCCCGGCGCTACCCTCCATCAAGAGCTTGCCACCTGCCATGACCACAATCGGATGACACAGCGTCATCACCATATCCATATTGTGCTCAATGATCAGGAACGTGATGCCACGTTTGTTGAGCTCGGCAATGCGCTCCACAATTTCGCCCAACAGCGTCGGATTGATCCCCGCCCCCGGCTCATCGAGAAGGATCATTTTCGGATCGGACATGAGGGCACGGCCAAGCTCTAGCAACTTCATTTGCCCACCCGACAGATTTCCACCTGCTTCCTCCCCTAGATGCGTCAAACCGAGAAAGTTCAAAATCTCTATGGCTTTGTCGCGCAGCCGACGCTCCTCGGCGCGGATCGCACCTTGCCGAAACCATGTGTTCCAGAAACGCTCTCCGATCTGACCCTGTGGGACCATCATCAGATTTTCGAGTACGGTCATTCGACTGAAAGGTCGTGGAATCTGAAACGTCCGCACCAGTCCATGGCGGAACGTTTGATGGGCCGACCTACCCGTAATATCGTTACCGTCAAAGCGAATCGTTCCACCGCTTGGTGGAAACGCACCCGCGACCATATTGAAAGTGGTTGTCTTTCCAGCCCCGTTGGGTCCGATCAGGCCCGTAATGGTGCCTTGGCCGACTTCGAAAGAAACGCCATCGACAGCTCGCAAGCCACCGAAATCCTTTACCAGGTCGACGACACTCAGCACAAATTTCTCACAAGCCGAGGAACGATGGAGCAACCTCCCATTTGCGCCGTGACTCTCTGCCGGCGCGGGACGTATTATGGTTCTTTAAGAGCAACTTACAAACGTTGCTTACTTATCCAGGGAGGATTTCATGAAGGCACGTACTCTGCTTGCGCCGCTCGCTGTGGCGGGCGCCGTCCTTGCGGCTTCGTCATTTACCGTGACAACCGCGCACGCCCAGAACTGTAGTCACACGATTGGTTCTATTCTTTCACTGACCGGTGCCTATGGCACGTTTGGGGTACCCATCTCGCGGGTCGCCGAGCTTGCCGTTTCACAAGTCAATGAAGCGCGCGCCAACATGGGTGTTGGTTGCGAACTCAAGTACGAAGTGCGTGACTCACAAACCCAACCCACTGTGGCGGTCGATGCGGCGCAGAAGTTGATCGACATCGAAGGCGTACAGGCGATCGTTGGGCCAATTTCGTCCGGCATCACTGGCCCGCTGTTGACATCGGTCACAGTTCAAAAGGGCGCTGTGGTTATCGCGACGGCTTCCACGTCGACCACGTTCACCAACATGGCGCGCGAAGGTAAAACCAAGGGCCTATTCTTCCGCACCCTTCCGGCTGACTCATTGCAGGCAGTCGCGACCGCCAAGATGGCGTACGACGCAGGATTCCGAAAGGTTGCGATAATCCACCTCAATAATGACTGGGGCAAAAACAATCAGGCCGAGTTCATTCGCGCGTTCAAAGCGCTGGGTGGCGACATTGGCAATGTTGTGCCGTTCAACCCCGACCAGCCCTCCTACCGTTCGGAAATTAACAAAGTCATGGAGGGCAGCCCCGACGCGCTCTATATGCTGAGCCAACCGCAAGATGGTTCCAAGCAGCTGCGGGACTGGATCCGTTTCGGCGGTTCTCCTGGACTAATTTTTGCGCAGGGTATGAACGATCCGGCATTCGTCGAGACCGTTGGTGAGGACGCGCTAAAGGAGGCCTGGTTCATTAGCCCTGCCTCGCCTGACACCCCGTCTTTCGCAACGGTGAACGCCGATTCGCAAGCGTGTTGCGACATTCCGATTGATGGCGGCCCTGGCCGTACTTCGGGTTACGATGCCGGCGCCTTGCTTGCGCTGGCTACCGTTGCCGCAGACATCAAGGGTATGAAGTCAACCGGTGCGAACCTCGCGAAATTGGTCCGTGAAATCACCGGCCCAAGTGGTGAAGTTGTCTATGCTGGCGTCAAAGGCTTTGAAAAGGCCATTGCTATGCTCAAGGAAGGCAAAAATATCGCCTATGTCGGTGTCACCGGCCCGATCGTGTTTGACTCGAATGGTGACGTATCCGCCGCGTTTTCTGCACAGCAGTATATTGGTGGGACCTTCAAGGAGATGAACGCGATCAGCCTTGCTGACATCAACAAGATCAAGGCGATGACTTCTGGCAGCTAACGCTCAAATAGCTTGACCAAAATAGGAAACCGGCCAGACGCGCTCTGGCCGGTTTTTCTGTGAACAAAAAACGCCATCGCCTCGGCTTCATCATCCCCGCGATCAACGTGATCGCCGAGGATGATTACATCGCGCTCGCCGCGGCAAACGTCGGCGTTCATTTCGCACGCGCTGACGTCGATACCGACCGCGAAATTGCCGAACAGTTCCAACAGATGATCAGCGCAGCGCCAGTGTTAGCAGCGTCTATCGCCAAGGCTGGGGTCTCGGTCGTCGGGTTTGCCTGCACTTCAGCAAGCTTCTTCCTAGGCAAAGGATCTGACAAAGTCATCGCCGAGCAAATGACCGCAATGGCGGGCGTCCCAACTTACACAACCGCCACTGCCGCCGTGGATGCGCTGCGCACAGTAGGTGCTAAGTCTGTTGCCATCGCCACGCCGTACCTCTCATGGGTCTACGAAGCGGAACGCACTTTCTTCCAAGAGGCCGGCTTTCAAGTCGTCGCCATTAACGGCCTGGAACGACACGGAGGCACCGACATTAGCTCTATTTCTGATGACAAGATTCGTGCCCTAGTCGCAGACATCGACAGACCGGCGGCCGACGCAATTTTTGTTAGTTGCACGGACCTCCCGGTCCTCGGCCTGATCGACGAACTAGAACGCACACACAACAAACCCATTGTGACAAGCAATCAGGCCACATACTGGGCCGCCGCCAAAACTGATGGCGTTCCAACCGTGACCGGATACGGCACGTTGCTCAAAGACCACCTCTAAGTGGGCTTTCCTCAAGTCGACCTCGTCCCAGGGTACTCGGTGAGCCAATTCATCAAAGGTGGTTGGCAAGCGATCGGGTGTACGACCGCCGCGCTGGACCACCTTCTCGACTTTGTTCGAGCCGGTGTCACCACCTTCGAAACGGCCGACTCTTACGCCGGCGGCGAAGAACTCATGGGTGCCTTGCGCTCTACCGCGCGAAAAAAACTTCCGCGAGAACTCAGCCAAAAAATAAAAGTCCATACGCGCTTCACAGCGCCGATCCGCGGCACCGGTCCCACCGTGCGCGACGTGACCGAAAGTGTTGAGCGCTCGTTGTCACGGATTGGCGTCGAACGTTTAGACCTTGTTCAACTTCAGTGGTGGAACCTTGATGTACCAGGCCTAGTTGAGGCGGGAATGGTCCTGACCGAACTTCAGCAACAAGGAAAGATTGACCTCGTTGGTGTTTGCAACTTGGGCGCCAATGATCTTTCGACCCTGTTGGACGCGGGCATACCGGTCGCCACGAACCAAGTTCATTTCAGCCTGATCGACCGCCGGGCGGAGAATAAGGTCGCCACGTTCTGTCATGCTCGCGGCATCGGGTTAATGACCTTCGCACCCTTGGCCGGTGGGTTTCTTTCTGGCGGGTGGCAGGGCGCGCCCGATCCCGTTGGCACCGACACTCCCTTTAGTCGAGAATTTCGTGCTCTGATTGATGCAGACGGTGGGTGGGAGAAATTTCAACGCCTGCTGACAGCGCTCGACACCATCGCTACACGGCACGACATCTCGATCGCACAGGTAGCTCAACGCTGGGTCAAGCAATACGGCCCGGCCCAAGCCATCCTTTTTGGCGCCTCAACCGCTGAACGGCTTAGCGAAACACTCGCGGTCTTCGATACACCGCTCGCCGACGAAGACCTGGCTGAAATTGAGGTCGCCTGTCTTGTGCGCTCGCCCCTCGACATTGGCGAGATCGAACGCGCACCAGACTCCCCCATGATGCGCGCGATCAAGGAACACGTTGGCTAAGACGCTGCGGGCGTCTCCATGGCGTTTTGGTTGTAGCGCATGATTCGGCCATGCCGACCTTCCTTGTCTCGCTCCAAATTGTAGCAGTCGCCCTCGGGGCCCTGACACCGCGACAAGACCGCATCAAGTGCGCGTTTATCTTCAGCATCTAGCGCAAACGAAAACACCTTGAGGTTTTCGTCAACATGCCGCGCCGACGTGGCGCCAACAATGGCTCCACCGACGTTAGGTTGATCAAGAACCCACCGCAGCGCGACAAGCGCCACCGTAACGTCGTGCTTATCTCCAATGTTTTTCATGGCCTGAAGCAATTCTTGGAACAAATCCCAACCGCCAAAATCTTCAATGATCAGTTTATATTTTGTCAGCGAACGATTGACGAGGGGCTCGAACGGTTCCGGTTTGCCCAACCAGTCAGCGGAGAAAAACCCACCTGATAGCGTGCCATAGCACAACTGAACGATTTCTTGGCTCTGGCTATAGGGAATCATCTGGGACTCCGGCCGACGATCGACTGGCGAGTATTGGGGCTGATTAGTCGCAATCGGCACGCCACCATCGACCAACATCCTGAGCTGTCGTGTGTTGAAGTTCGATACGCCGATGCGCGCAATTTTTCCAGCTGCTTGCAGGTCCCGCAAGATCAGACCGGTATCGACAAAGCCTGGCTTTCCGTCAGGGTCCCACCAGTAGTACTGCACCACGTCGAGCCGCTCGACTTTGAGGCGGCGAATGGAGCGATCAATGATGCTTTCGACATATTCGCGTTTAACGTTGCCCAGTTTTTCGTAGTCGGGCACGAACTTCGTGTGGACCTGCACCAGCGGTGCGAGGCTAGGATGGCTCTCGCGGAAATCACCGATCATCTCTTCGACACCGGTATAGTGGTCGGCACAATCGAACGTCGTAATGCCTTTCTCGACAAAAACCGCCATGTCTTTGATCGCTTGCTCACGGTCCACGACGCCATGCCCGCCAGCCAAGTGCCAGCCACCCTTTATGAGCCGGGAGATGTCGTAGTCGGGGGCGACCTGAAAGCGTTCGACGCTCATGCATTGTCCTTGTTGAGTTTGACCGCCGTGGTCTCCGAATGACGGAACGTCTGTTTAGCAAGGCGGCTAATCCGGAATCGCGATCCGCAATTGGGATCCAGGCATGCGACATCCGTGTCAGTCGTCATCCAATCGTTTGGATCGGTCATACGCTGTTTTGCAGGTAATAGAGGGAGCAAAATCGCCATCGTGTAGATCGACCATTTGACCCCAGGCCCAAACTCAATGTGCTCACCGCGCAGAAAAAAGTGATCCCCCTCTTTGGCGCCGCACCAGCACGGCCGCTCGCCGGCAATCCATTCAACCTTGAGATCGTATAACGTGAACGTATCATCCGTCATCGCCCCAACCCCATTTGAGCGCAAGCCGCCTCGAATAGTGTGCCGCCCTCTTTCGCGTAATCATCGACAATCGAGAAGTGATCCTGTCCTTCCAAATACAGCGTCTCGCAAGCCAGCCCACCCGCTTGCCAAGCAGCAGCATAGTCCGCCTGCTGACGAGAGAACTCCGACCCTTCGTTAGTCCCAACCGCGAGGGTCATAGCACCGGCAACAGGCGGCACCGATAGGATCGGCGAAAGGTGGCGCGCCTCCTCTTTCGAAATGTGGAGGGTATCATTCATTGTCAGTTGACGGATGGGCTCCAGGTCGTAGAGACCACTGATCGGAAGAGCACCCTTGATCATGTCCTCAGGCAGCGCGGCATCCAATCTAGGCCAGTCCGTCGACATCAACGCAGCCGCAAGGTGACCGCCGGCCGAATGCCCGGAGACAAACAATTGATTCGGGTCACTCCCCCATTCCGCTCCCTTTTGAAAGATGTGCACGAAACACCGGCGGCAAGCCTCGATCAACTGGGTCATCGTCACGGCTGGTGCGAGCGGATAGTTGATACTGATGAGTGTTGCCCCACGCGCCACAAAAGCGGGCGCCATCGACTCGAAAACTGTTTTATCCTGCGAATACCAATAGCCGCCATGCACGAAAACCTGAATCGGCGCGCCGTCGCCTGCCGGAAATACATCATATGTCTCGGCTTCACCGTCCCCGTAGGCAACGTCAAGTTCTGTATCTAGCAATTCGCGCGCAGCGGCACTTTCGTCCGGCCACCTTTTGAGGTACCCGTCGTAGCCTTCGATCCGGTGCCGTTGAGAATAAAGCTGATCGAGTTGATCCTTGGTGTATCCACCGTAAACGATCTCACTCATGAAACGTTCCCCTGACCCGGTGGCCACTGCCCCTTAAGGCGCGCCTCTATCATAAGAATTTCCACGTCATGAAAAGCACACAGACGCCGCCAACGCACATCGCCCATGTCTTGCGGTCGCCAACCTAGTAGCGTGACCAGACAATGATCAGCGCCATAACCAAAGTCCTCGCCGGCGACGACCTTAGCCGCAACCCGCATCGTAAGTGCGTCTGCGGTCCCGCCCACCTCGTACTCAACGACCCCCGGGGCCCCTTCCTCAAGCACGCGAAAGAAACTCCGCTCAGTTCCATCAAGTAGAGAACGCCCGACGTAAACACCGTCTTTGCCCTCCACCGAAGTGGTTCCCCAGGTACCAAGCGCCCAAGTTCCGACGCCTTCGGGCGACCGTAAAAAGGCAACAGCTTTTTCCGACGGAACCGGCGCCACAATCGTTGTCGAATAGCAGAGTTGATCGTCACCCATGGAGTAACCGAGACCACGACAGTTTCTGAAGTCGCGACTCTAGTGGGTTCCAGCGCCTGGGCCAACGATCCCGCGGTCCTTGATTGTTCATTGCGGATGGCAAACAATCTCCACGCTCACTCAACAGGAGTGCCATTCGGTGACCCGCAAAACCTTCTTTTCAGGATCAAAATTCGAAGACATGGCCGGCTATTGCCGTGCGATTTCAGACGGGCGCTGGGTAATCGTCTCGGGAACATCGGGTCACAAAGCCAAGACCGGCGATATTTCGGATGACGTTCAAGAGCAAACCCGTGAATCTCTCCGCACGATTGAAGCTGCACTCAAAGAAGCAAACTCCGGGCTCGAGGATATTGTGCGCATGCGCGTCTTTGTCGCCGAGCGTGACTACGTCATACCTGTCAGTGCGGTGCTTAAAGAACACTTTGACAAAATTCGGCCGACCAACACGACAATTGTGTCGGTCCTCGCCGACGCGAGCATGAAGGTCGAACTGGAAGTAACCGCGCTGCGTCCGGAATAGCGACGAGACAATGTCTTACCGGGTCGGAATTGATATTGGCGGCACGTTCACCGATTTCGCCATACTTTCCGAAGGCGATGGCCGCCTGTTTATCCACAAGCAGCTGACGACGCCGGACGACCCCGCGCAGTCCGTCCTATCTGGTGTGCCCCGCCTGCTCGAAAAGGCAACGGTCGCGCCGGAAGAGATTGCCGCGGTGGTCCACGGCACGACACTCATAACCAATGCGATCATAGAACGCCGCGGCGCTAAAACAGCGATGCTCGTTACCGAAGGCTTTGGCGACATGCTCGATATCGCGCGCGAGCGGCGCTACGACATGTACGACCTCACGATCACCTACCCCGTGCCCCTCGTTCCGCGTGAGTTACGTCGCGAAATCGTGGGACGTATGGGGCCGGACGGCGTTCCCCGCGTACCTGTCTCAAAGGAAGCCGTCATTGCTGCCTTCCAAGACCTAGTCGACCAGGATGTTGGCGCAGTCGCAGTCTGCTTTCTCAACAGTCCCGCAAATCCATCACACGAACGTCTGGCTGCCGAAATCGCCGCCGAGCATTTTCCGCAGCTCTTTGTCTCAACTTCATCCGATGTCTTTCCATTCCTTCGCGAATACGAACGCTGGACGACAGCGACGATGAATGCCTATACCGGACCACTTTTCGATCAATACCTCGGTCGCCTTGAGGAGGGTTTGCGCAAAACCGGACTGAAGGGCGACCTGTTCATCATGTCGTCATCCGGGGGCACCGTTACGCCCGATGTGGCGCGACGATTTCCGGTCCGCATGTTGGAAAGCGGACCCGCCGCAGGCGTCTTGCAGACGGCGACACTCGGCCGTCAGCTCAAGCGCCCGGACCTTCTCTCGTTTGACATGGGCGGCACCACGGCGAAAGGGGCGTTGGTGCGCAACGAACAGCCACTCAAACGTTACGAAATGGAGGTCGCGCGGGTTCATGAATTCCGAGCGGGCTCCGGTCTGCCTGCCAAAATCCCGGTAATTGATCTTATTGAGATTGGCTCCGGCGGCGGCTCCATCGCCGCCGTCGATGCTCGCGGCACCATTGCGGTCGGCCCGCATAGCGCTGGCGCCGTGCCGGGTCCGGCATGTTATGGCCAAGGCGGCAAAGATCCTACGCTCACGGACGCCAATCTAACCCTGGGGTATTTAGACGAGACCTTTTTCCTCGGGGGTGAGATAAGCCTCGATGCCAGCGCAGCCCGTCGAACAATTGAAAACAAACTTGGCGCACCCTTGGCCATCGATACTGTGCGCGCCGCATGGGGTGTTCATGAGTCCGTCAACGAAGACATTGCGCGCGCCTTCCGCAACCACGCGTCGGAACGCGGTTTTGACTATCGTGCCTGCGCAATGGTCGCGTTCGGCGGTTCCGGCCCGGCCCACGCTTGCCGCGTTGCGCGCAAGCTTCGCGTTCCAACCGTAATTTTTCCGGTTGGTGCCGGAGTTATGTCAGCCGTCGGATTGCTGGCCAGTCCGTTGTCGTTCGAAACCTTCCGCGCTGAACGCCTTGGTCTCGACGTGCTGGATAACGAGGGCTTCGAAAAGCGCTTCAATGTTCTCGTAGAGGAGGCGAATACGTTCCTAGGACGCCCTCCAGCGCCGGGTGAGCGCACCGTCGTGCGTCGGCGCATCGATATGCGCTATCGCGGACAAGGCTATGAAATCGAAGTGGACCTGCCTCACGGGAGCAGTTTGAAAGACGTTCGGGCGCTTTTCACGCAAGCCTACGAGCGTATCTTCACAAAATCCTTCCCTTCAGAGTCGCTCGAGGTCACCAACTGGAAAGTCGAAGTCTCTCTAGTAAGGGCGGGCGCCGATGCCGCTTATCACCTTGAGGTAGTAGCGGGCGAGACGGCAATCAAAGGCCATCGCCAAGCCTATTTCCCCGAGCAGGCGTCACCGCAGGACACGGCAGTCTACGATCGTTACGCGTTGACACCGGGCGACACCTTCACCGGACCTGCGCTCGTCGAGGAACGCGAGTCGACTTGTATCGTTGGTGTCGGTGACCAAGTCACAGTCGACGCCGCGGGAAACATGATCGTAGCCGTCGCCGGTGCGGCATGAGAAAGGCGCGCGGGTAATGAATCAGATTGACGCCGTCGACCTTGGCATCATGTGGGATCGTTTGATCGCGATTACCGACGAGATCCTGCTATCGATTGTCCGAACCGCATTCTCCGTCGGAGTTCGCGAAGCGTGGGATCTCGCGTGTGTCGTCTTCGACGAACAGGGCCGCAGCATTGCCCAAGCAACCCTGTCGATGCCTGCCTTCATCGGCACCGCGCCGCTTACAATGCAACACATGCTCGCCAAATTCCCGGCCGAAACCTGGAAGGAAGGCGACGTCGTCGTGACGAACGACCCATGGCTTGGCACTGGACATACGCCCGACATCTGCATCGCACGCCCGGCGTTCCAGGGCGGCAAACTCATCGGTTTCGTGATGACGATCAGCCACTTGCCCGATATTGGCGGTGTGGGTCTTTCCGTCACGAACACATCAGTGTTTCAGGAAGGTCTTATGTTGCCGATTACCAAGCTCTACGACGCTGGCAAACCCGTGGCATACCTCCACAATTTGATTGCCGGCAACGTGCGGACCCCTGAGCAGGTGTTCGGCGACATCATGGCCGACGTCGCCGGATGCACCGTGGGTGAGCGCCTCATCGGCGAATTCATGGACGAATACGGCATCCAAGATCTCCGAGCCCTTTCCGATGGAATCATCGGCCAGTCCGAGGCCGCCATCCGCAAAGAGATCACCTCCATTCCCGACGGCACCTACACCAACAAAATCGATGTCGAAACGGTGACCGATTCGGTCACGTTAGCCTGTCAAGTCACGGTGAAGGGCGATTCCGTCACCATTGATTTCAAGGGAACCGGCCCGTCTGCCCAGTACGCCATAAACGTGCCCTTCTGCTACACACGCGCTTGGGCGACATACACCATCAAAACGCTCACCACGCCAACGATCCCGAATAACCTCGGCGCATTGCTGCCGGTCGATGTCACAGCCCCTCAGGATTCAATTCTCAACGCACAGCGCCCGTCTCCGACGGGCGGACGACACTCCATCGGCTGGTTCATTGTGCCGTTGATCATGGGCGCCCTCGCTGAGGCCATGCCCGACCGAGTGCAGGCGGATTCCGGCATGGCGTCGCTGTTCATTTGCCACACCAGTGAGTCGGGCGGCGAAGCCGGATCGACGCAGTATTTTCTAGCCGGCGGCGTCGGCGCAATGAACGGACTGGACGGCCAACACACCACCCCCTCGCCCACCAATAACGCCGTTGTTGCGAGCGAGGTGTGGGAGAACGAAACCGGCGTGCTCATCAACTACCGCCGTCTCCTTCCAGATTCGGGGGGGCCGGGCGAGTTTCGCGGTGGCCTTGGCCAAGTTGCGTCGTTAACCAATACCCGGAACGACACCGTCGCTATTTTTATGTTTGGCATGCGCACCGAATTTCCAGCGCGCGGGTTCCTGGGCGGCAAACCTGGCACGACCCGAGAATTCCTTGTGGATGGCAAACCAATCCCACCCAAGGGCCGACTGGAACTGAAGCCCGGGGAGACCTTTACGATTGCCGAGGCCGGTGGCGGCGGCTATGGCGACCCGTTGAAGCGGAATCCCTCGCGTGTTCTAGATGACGTGCGATCTGGCGCCGTGAGCGTCGAAGGTGCCCTGCGCGACTATGGTGTGGCGGTCGACCTCAGCAAAGGGACCACGGCCCGAGTTTGATGTGCGGCCTATCTAACGCGCCCCACGAATCTCTCGCAGCGCATCTAGAAATTGCCGCACCTCACCGGGCGAGTTGTAGTGGCACATCGAGACCCGTAAGCAGTCCTCGACCCCGAGTGCGCCGAGAATATGCCCTGAATAGCCATCTGAGATACGGGCGTGCACCCGGATGCCACGCTTAGAAAACTCTTGGACCAAGTCAGGGGACTCGGTCCCTTCAAGATTGAACGAGACGATACCCTCGCGCCCTTCAAGCGACATCGGGCCAATCACCTTCACATCGTTGAATGCAGAGAGACCTTCGGTCCTGTCATCACCGTTGAGCAACAGATCAATCAGCGCAGCCTCGTGGCGTTCCATTGCCGCCGTCCCGGCGCGCATCGCCGCGTTGCGGTCGGTATTGTTGGTGAAGTGCCCGCCCAACCAACAGAAGTAGTCTACAACCTTCGTCTCCGCGGCGTAGAACGCTGGATCACGCGATCCCAATTCCCAGTCCTTACTGGATTTGCCCAGCATATGCTCGTGCGGCACCTCGTGAATGCGATCATTGATCCAAGCAAACCCGAGCGACAAACGTGAAAAGGCCTTGTAGGGCGAAAACACGTAAGCATCGGCGCCGTAAGACGCGACATCAATGGTCCCGTGCGGCGCGTGTTGAATGCCATCAACAATAATGAAGCAATCTGGCGCCACCGCGCGGATCGCTTTTGAAACCGCCGCGAGATCGACCACGAACCCGGTCAGCATGCTGGTGTGAATGATCGTCGCGATCTGCGTATCCGGTGTCACAGCAGCCGCATAGTTTTCAGCGCTCACCGTGCCTGTCTGCGGATCAAACGGCACTTCGATCCAATCGCGGTTGGTGTTGGCCGCCCATTGCTTGGCCGAGTCTAGGCTGGCTGGATGCTCCAACGTACTCGATACGACCGGTCCCGGCGGCGCTGCTAGCGCAATCGAGCGAACGAGCCGATACAGCAAACGAGTCCCGGTCTCTCCCGAGATAACTTGGCCTTTACCCTCACCCAGCGCTTCAGAGCCAAACAACAGGTGAAGGTCCGCGCGCCCGGCATCGAGCACCCCGGTAAGATAGGCAGAGGCCGCGTTCTTGCGCCCTTCCTGATCGGGTAACGCCTCAATCTCCGCGTTAACCGCTAGCGCTTCTTTGAGCTTGAGCGACCCGCCCCCGTTTTCGAAGAACACGCGCGGTTCTTTAAGGATCGGACAGTAATCGGTGTGATGGAACCGCTCCCTAATTTCACGCATCAGGGCGGGGGGAAACAACTCGGGACGTGCGCCCATTGTGACTCTCTGTTTCGGCCGTTACTAGCGATCAGCAGCCAATGATATATCATCACGTCGGGCGCGCCGCGCACAATCGTGAGGAGACAAAGTCCCCAATGGCGGAACGGTCATTTAAGAAGGAAGTGGAAGCTTTGCGCCTAGGCGAAGGAGAAACCTTCCACGGCGAAGGCATCCTCGCCGTGACTAAAGCGCTCCTGCAGGCCGGAGTTTCGTATGTGGGTGGCTATCAAGGCGCACCAGTCTCGCACATGATGGACGTGCTGGAAGACGCGCAGCCTATCCTGGAAGACCTTGGCGTGCATTACGAAGGCAACGCGAGCGAAGCAGCCGCGGCCGCGATGCTCGGCGCTTCGATCAACTACCCCATGCGCGGTGCTGTGACGTGGAAGTCCACGGTGGGCACCAATGTTGCATCGGACGCCCTATCGAACCTTGCGTCCGCAGGGGTCAAAGGCGGCGCAATGATTGTGCTTGGCGAGGACTACGGCGACGGCGCCAGCATCATCCAAGAACGCACTCACGCCTTCGCGATGAAATCCCAGATGTGGTTGCTCGACCCTCGGCCCAACCTGCCCACCATCGTCGATATGGTGGAGAAAGGTTTTGAACTGAGCGAAGCCAGCAGCACCCCCGTGATGCTGGAATTGCGTATTCGCGCTTGCCACGTCTACGGCAGCTTCCCCACACGCGACAACGTCTCGCCCGGGATTTCCAGTAAGAACCTGCTGCAAGAAGCAGATTTCGATTTTGACCGAATCTGCCTGCCGCCCTCCACCTACATTCAAGAACGCCTCAAGATCGATGTACGAATGCCCGCCGCGATAAAATACATCCGCGACCAAAAGCTCAACGAGACCTTCGACGGCGATCTCAGCGATCTCGGCATCGTTCTTCAAGGTGGCATGTACAACTCCGTCATGCGCTCGCTTAATCAACTAGGTCTCGCCGATGCCTTCGGTAATTCACGGATTCCGCTCTACGTCCTGAACGTCACTTACCCACTCGTTCCCGATGAAGTTTCCGGTTTTTGCGCCAGAAAACGTGCGGTGTTGATCGTTGAGGAGGGACAACCAGATTATCTTGAGCAAGCGATCCACGCCGTCCTGCGTCGCGCCGACCTCAACACCAAGCTGCATGGCAAAGACGTCCTACCGATGGCCGGCGAGTACACCGGCGAGGTAATGCTGCGCGGAATCGCTAAGTTCGCCGAGGCCGTTGGCCACGCGACGGCCGCATTCAGCGACGTCTGTGCCACCGTGACCCAACTAGACCAAATCAAAAGCCGTGCGCGGGAAATTCTAGGTAAAGCTGTCCCGGCTCGGCCGCCGGGTTTTTGCGTAGGCTGCCCAGAACGTCCGGTGTTCTCTGCGATGAAACTGGCCAAGAAGGAACTGGGCGAGTTCCACGTTTCTTCCGACATCGGTTGCCACACATTTTCTACTCTGGCGCCTTTTAATATCGGCAACACGGTCTTGGGCTACGGGTTATCGCTCGCTTCCTCCACTGCAGTAGGCGCCAACTTCGGTAAGCGCGTTGTGAGCGTGATGGGCGACGGCGGATTTTGGCACAACGGCCTGACCTCAGGTGTAGCAGAAGCCGTTCACAACAAAAGCGACGGCGTACTCATCGTCATGGACAATGGGTATACGTCGGCTACTGGCGCTCAGCACATCCCATCGAGCAGGTCTCCCGAACGCGAAGGCGACAAGGACCGAGTGTCGATAGAAGATGCCTTGCGCGGATTCGGCGTGACATGGGTGCGGACGGTGCGTACCTACTCCGTCGAAAAAGTTCTCGACACCCTCAAGGAGGCGTTCACTACAAAAGAGACCGGCCTCAAGGTTATTGTCGCCGCGGGCGAGTGCATGCTTGCCGTTCAACGACGGTTGAAGCCTTTGAACAGAGACAAAATCGCGCGCGGAGAGCGCGTCGTGCAGCCACGCTTCGGTGTCGACGACGAGGTCTGTACCGGTGATCATTCCTGCATTCGCTTATCCGGCTGCCCCTCTCTCACGATCAAGCCAAACCCAGACCCTTTGCGCGATGATCCAGTCGCCCACGTCGACAACGGTTGCGTTGGCTGTGGCGTGTGCGGCGAAGTCGCCCACGCAGCCGTGCTCTGCCCCTCGTTCTACAAGGCGGAGATCGTGCACAACCCAAGCGTCCTAGATCGCGCCTTGTCGGGCGTACGGCGCGCCGTCATCGGAACGCTACAAGGCGCGCGCGTAGGACGACCCGCGCCGGCGGAGTAGTCAGTGCGCAACAACCAACGGCCCATTTGCCTAATCATCGGTGCTCTTGGCGGCGAAGGCGGCGGTGTGCTGGCGGATTGGATCACCGAAGCAGCCACTGCAGAGGGTCTTCCGGTTCAGCGCACCTCAGTGCCGGGGGTCGCGCAGCGCACCGGCGCGACGACCTACTACATCGAAATCCTACCGACCAAATGGGACAATTTGGGCAGCCGAGAACCTGTCTTCGCATTGTTTCCTAACCCGGGCACTCTCGACCTAGTGGTAGCCACCGAAATCCTGGAAGCGGGCCGCGCAATGGAGCGCGGTTTTGTAACGCCCGATCGCACCACGCTGATTGC
>JAPKDI010000110.1 GCA_026421105.1 Alphaproteobacteria bacterium
CCGGGGGTGTCGGCTTCGAACATCGCTTGATGCAAATTCGGATCGAATTTCTCGCCCATCGGATTGACCTTGCGGATGCCGTGGCGCTCCATCATGGCCAGCAACTCGCGCTCCGTCAGTCCAACGCCTTCAGATAGGGCTTTAAGGTCTTCGCTCGCGGCAGCGTCTTCGGGGACCGCGTCGAGCGCGCGACGTAGGTTGTCGGCAACTGTCAGTACATCCCGAGCAAAATTGGCGACCGCGTACTTGCGCGCGTCCTCGATCTCGCGTTGGGAGCGGCGGCGCATGTTCTCGGCCTCGGCAAGTGCGCGCAGCAGCTGATCGGTGAGCTTGGCGACTTGCGCTTCGGGCGTTAGCTCGGGTTCCGCCACCTCATTCTCGGCCTCAGCAGCCTCATTCTCTATTGCTTCGCCTTCGGCGTTGTCATTCGAGGCGGTCGCGGTATCGTCACTTGATGTCATAACTCTTCCTTCGTCGCAGGGGTATTCAACGGCCGATTTTGTGGCCGAGTACTCGGGCCGTGTAGTCGACCATGGGGATGATGCGGGCATAGTTCAATCTGGTCGGGCCGATCACACCGACGGCGCCGATGATCTGCTCGCGGCTGTCAGTATAGGGCGCGACAATGACTGAACAGCCGGCCATGTTGAAGAGGTTGCTCTCGGAGCCAATGAAGATGCGCACCCCTTCGGCATCTTTGGTCAGATCGAGAAGGCTGCCCAGTCCGGCCTTGGTTTCGAGCACGTCGAACAATTCGCGCACCCGTTCAAGGTCTTCGACGGCGCTGACGTCCTCGAGCAGGTTGGCACGACCACGCACGATCAGCGTGGCGCGCGTATCCTCGCCACTCCAAGTGGCGAGGCCGTCGGCGACAAGGCGACCGGTGAGGTCATCAAGTTCGCTGCGCAGGCGTAGCTGTTCTTCCATCAACTCGGCCTGCAGCTCGGTAAAGGTTCGCCCGCGCAGCCTGCTGTTGATGTAGTTGGTGGCTTCAACCAGCGAGGGCGACGTCCACCCACCTGGCGTTTCCAAAACCCGGTTCTCGACCTGGCCGTCTTCATTCACCAAGACGGCCAAAACGCGCGTTGGTGACAACCCAACGAATTCAATATGGCGCAACGGCGTGTTTTGTTTGGGCGCCACAACAAGCCCGGCGCAATGCGATAACCCGGAAAGCCCATCAATGGCTTCGGTCAACAGATCTTCCATACTGCGGCCTGTTGCCGCGCAGGCCGCATCAATATTTGCGCGATCGTCTTCGCTAACGTTGCCGACCTCGAGCAACCCATCGACGAAAAAGCTGAGCCCGGCTGGCGTCGGGATTCGACCGGCCGACGTGTGGGGCGAATAGAGCAAGCCGGAATCTTGGAGGTCGGCCATCACGTTACGGATCGTGGCCGAGGACAGCTTGATGTTGAGGCGCTCCGCGAGGCGCGCTGAGCCCACAGCTTCGCCGGTCTCCATATACGCCTCGACAAGGCGCCGGAAGATCTCTCGATTTCTTTCGCTAAGCTCTTGAATCATAATAGTTTTTGCAAGAAGCGCTGCATCCTGCAGCCAGCTTGAATGTAGTATCGCCCGGGCGAATGTCAACGAAACCGGGGCACATGCTGGACCTTGGCTCAACGGCCCGCTAGAACGCCCGGAACGGCGGGAGGCCTTCCAATGACAAACAAGACTGCGGCGCAACGTCCCTCAGGGCGACAGCCTGATCAACTCAGGGTGATCACGATGGAGCCCGGCTGGGCCAAGCATGCCGAAGGGTCGTGCCTTATTAAGGCCGGCGACACCCACGTGATCTGTACCGCGAGCGTCGAGGAGCGCGTACCACCCTTCTTGCGCAACACCGGGCAAGGCTGGGTGACGGCTGAGTACGGCATGCTACCGCGTGCCACTGGCAGCCGTAGTTCGCGCGAAGCGGCACGCGGCAAGCAGAGTGGCCGCACCCAAGAAATCCAGCGCCTGATTGGTCGCTCGCTTCGTTCCGTGACCGATCTCAAAGCGCTCGGCGAGCGGCAGATCACGATTGACTGCGATGTCCTACAGGCCGATGGCGGCACGCGGACCGCATCAATCACCGGTGCCTACGTCGCACTCACTCAAGCACTACAAAGCCTGATCGAAAAAGACCTGCTCAAAGAAATGCCGTTGCACGACCAGGTGGCCGCCGTATCGTGCGGCCTCTACGAGGGCACGCCCGTTCTTGATCTCGATTACGCCGAGGATTCGACCGCGCAGGCTGATGCCAATTTCGTGCTGACCGCGAGTGGCAAGATCATCGAAGTGCAGGGCACCGCCGAGGGGCTGCCGTTCAGCGAAGAAGAGTTCCACGAACTGTTCCGCTTGGCCAAGGCAGGCATTGCCGATCTTTGCACCATGCAAATCGAGGCGCTTAAGCGCGGCTAGAGACGATGGCCCGGCGTTTTGGTGAACCACGCCTTGTGGTCGCCAGCCACAACGAAGGCAAGGTGCGTGAGATCCGCGACCTGCTCGCGCCATTAGGACGTGCTGTCGTCTCGGCAAAAGAACTCGACCTACCCGAACCCGACGAGACCGGCGACACCTTTGTCGCCAATGCATTGTTGAAGGGGCGTGCTGCGGTTGCCGGGTCCGGCATCGCGTCGCTGGCCGATGATTCGGGGATTGAAGTCGCGGCCCTGAATGGTGATCCAGGTATCTACACCGCGCGCTGGGCCGGACCGAAACGCGACTTCATGGTCGCCATGTCGCGCGTCAACGAGGCGATGGGCGATGCCGCCGACCGCCGCGCCAACTTTACGGCCGTCTTAGCGATGTGCTGGCCAGACGGCCATTGCGAGACATTTGAAGGCAAGGTGTTCGGGACGTTGGTTTGGCCGACGCGCGGCAAAAAGGGCTTTGGCTTTGATCCGATGTTCGTGCCGGATGGCTATGACGTCACGTTCGCGGAAATGGACCCGGCGCTAAAGCACACCATCAGCCACCGCGCCGTTGCGTTCCAAAAATTGCTGGACACCTGTTTTGGTGGCGGGGCCTAACCAAGCACTCCCGGCCGATCCGGACGCGGGTTTCGGCTTGTACGTCCACTGGCCGTATTGCGACCGCATCTGTCCCTATTGTGATTTCAACGTCCGGCGCACCCAGTCCGTCGATGCTGTGGCATGGCGCGCGGCATTCCGCGCTGAGATGGTTCACTTGCGTGCGGTACAAGGCGCCTCGGCACAACGTCTCACGAGTATCTATTTCGGGGGCGGCACGCCGTCCCTTATGGCGCCCGAGTTAATCGCCGGTGTCATTGAAGATGCGACCACGACGTGGGGCATCGCCGATAACGCTGAGATCACGGTCGAAGCGAACCCGACGTCCAGTGAGACCGCAAGATTTGTCGACTACCGTGCCGTGGGCGTAAACCGTCTATCGTTGGGCATTCAATCCATGGATGATGAAGCGCTACAGTTCTTGGGACGCGATCATTCGGCGGATCAGGCTCGCCACGCACTTGGCGAGGCGGCAGCGATTTTTGACCGCACGACGTTCGATCTGATCTACGGGCGGCCCGGCCAAACGCTGGCTGCGTGGAAAGAGGAATTGCGCGGCGCGCTCACCATTGCGGCAGGCCACGCCTCGCTCTATCAGCTCACGATTGAAGACGGCACCGCGTTTGCCGCCGCACGGCGGCGCGGCACATTGGTCACGCCGGAAGAAATGGTGTTAGCCGATCTCTACGACGCGACCCAAGACATCATGGCGGATGCTGGGCTACCCGCTTACGAAATTTCTAATCACGCCGGGCCCCGCGAACAAGGTCAGCACAATCTCACGTACTGGAACTACGGCGCCTACGCCGGTATCGGGCCTGGCGCCCATGGTCGCCTCGTTATTGACGGTCGTCGCGTGGCCACGGAAACCATCCGCGATCCTGATGGATGGCGCAGCGCAGCTTTAGCCCAAGGACACGGTGTAGCCGAGCAAATCGCGCTGGACGACGAAGCTTGTAGTGATGAACTCCTGGTGACCGGCTTGCGCTTAGCGGCCGGAGTCCCGGGCCCACGTTTTGCGGCGGTGACAGGATATGACTTGGCGCAGCTGAGCATGGCCCCGCGCGTCACCACGCTACGCGAAGAGAACCTGATTTCTATCGACGACGGTCGGCTTACCGCGACCGCAACGGGCCGGCGGCTTCTGAACGGTGTGATTGCGGAGATTGCGGTCGATCTCAGTTGGTTGGCGGATCAAACGACACTGGCGCCGGGCTAACCACCCGCAATCCATCGGGCCGCACTTCAAGAACCGCCAGGCCGCGCTCGGAAATGCCGCTGGTGGCGAACCGAAATATTCCGTCAATGCCGGCAAAGCCTGCGGGGTTGATCAAGGCCGATTCTTCGTAATAGGGCTGGGGGCGTGTGCGGGCGAGGACGGCCGCCAGTGCAGTTGCGTCATATGCCAGGCTCGCGATACGCGGCGGAAGCTTGCCGTAGAGTTGTTGATACCGCGTGCGAAACTCTGTGCTCGCCTTGGGGTCCGGTCCAGCGAACCAACCTCCCACCAGCGATGGTTCGCGTCCAAGACTTGGTTCGTCCCATAGCCCTGTGCCTAGAAACCGCACGCGGGCAGGGTCGACATCGTAGAACGGCAACAGCGGTGCCAACGCACGCAGCCGGTCGCCACCTTCGGCCAGCATCACCGCGTCAAAGCCAACAATGCTGACTGTATCGCGGCCCTCGAGTCGGTCGAGGGTGCGCCGTGAGACCTCGTCGTCCCGCGCCCTAAGCTGGGCTCGCACCACCGCCAGTTCGTTCCGCCGCGCCTGGTAGTCGGCAAGCACTTGCACGGAGTCTAGAAAACTGTCGGGCCCGCCGGTCAAGACTTCGATCCGGGTGATCGCGGCGCCTTCGCGCACCGCAACGTTTTGCATCGCGCCCGCAACGGTATCGCCATAGGCCGTCGCCGGGATCACAGCGGCGAAACGCTGGAGACCTTGCCGAACAGCAAACGAAACGACGCGGTCGACCTGCTGCTCAGGCATAAACCCAATGAGGTACACCCCGTCACCCGCAACGCTGCGGTCCGTGGAAAACGCGATCATGTTGAGGGCCAGACCGCGTGTGACCTGGGCAGCGGCCTGGACCGACGCACTAAATACCGGGCCCAAGATAATTTGGGCGCCATCCGCGACCGCCTGTTCGATCGCATCAATGGCGCCTTCGGGGAGGCCTTGGGTATCACGGGGCAGAAGCATCAGGCGTTCGTCGCCAACATCGTGGAGCGCCATCAGCGC
>JAPKDI010000111.1 GCA_026421105.1 Alphaproteobacteria bacterium
TACTCGGAACGCAAAGCGTCGATCGGATCGAGCCGCGCTGCTTTACGGGCCGGGTAGTAGCCGAAGAATACGCCGACGGCGCCGGAGAAGACTGCGGCAACTAGTGAGGCAAGGGGTTGAATCTTTACCGGCCAATCCGCAAGGCTCCCGATTAGCGCGGCGCCGCCAAGACCTACAGCGATGCCGATGAACCCGCCGATCAATGACAGCGTCACGGCTTCGACCAGGAACTGCACCATGATGTCTTTGCGGCGTGCGCCCAACGCCATGCGCAGTCCAATCTCGCGGGTCCGCTCGGTCACTGAAACCAGCATGATATTCATAATTCCGATCCCGCCGACCAGAAGCGCAATCGACGCGACAGCTGAAAGCAGGACTGTTAGAATTTTCTGACTTGCTGCGCGGGCAGCCGTGATTTCCTCGAGGTTGCGTACCTTGAAGTCGTCCTCTTCTCCCGGCCTAATCCGGTGGCGCTGGCGGAGTAGGTCGTTGACGGCTTCTTCGGCCTCTTTAAGTCGTTCGGCATTGACTGCCTTAAGAAAGATCATGTTTACCGAATCTGGCCGCGCCTTCGAGTTAGTACCGAGGACGCGTTTGCGCGCAGTTGTAATTGGGATAAGTACAACGTCATCCTGATCCTGCCCGAACGAACTCTGTCCTTTAGTTGCCAGAACACCGATTACCCTAAAAGGTACTTTTTTTATGCGAATAGTCTCGCCGATAGGGTTCCGGTCAACAAAGAGGTTCTCCACTACAGTTTGACCTAGGACGGCAACCTTGGTTGCCCCCCGTACATCCTCTGGCCCAAAGGCGCGCCCTTCGACAACCTCCCACTCGCGGACAGGAAAATACTCCGGTGTGGTCCCCTGAATGGTCACTGACCAATTTAGATTACCGAAAATTATTTGGGCGCGACCGCCTATGTTTGGCGCTGCTAGCTCCACGGCGTCAACTTCCGCCTGAAGGGCGACCGCATCGCCCAGTCTGAGGTTAGGCCGCGTCCCCGAGCCTCCCTGAGCACCCCCTCGTGGGCTCGATGCGTTGAAGACGATCAACAGGTTAGCGCCTAGGCTTTCGATCTGGGCGTTGACGCGTTCTTGGGCGCCCGCCCCAACTGCCACCATCGCAATCACTGCAGCGACCCCGATAATGATCCCAAGCATGGTCAGGCCGCTCCGCAGCGCATTCACGCGAAGAGCGCGCAAGGCCACGGCAATAGTCACCAACAAGTTCATTGCATCGCCTCAGCCGGGTTTTCCCAATCCTTGAGAATATCGCTTGCGAATAGGCGGCTTGTAACGGGGGTATCTTTGAGCACGACACCATCCCGAAAGGTGACTACCCGTTTGGCATATTGTGCAATGTCGGCCTCATGGGTGACGATCACGATCGTGATGCCGGCAGTGTTCAAATCCTGTAGGATCGACATGATCTCAATGCTCGTGCGGCTGTCGAGCGCGCCGGTAGGTTCATCTGCGAGCACGAGAACCGGGTCGTTAACCAGCGCCCGGGCGATCGCGACACGTTGCTGTTGTCCACCCGATAACTGGCTCGGCGTGTGGTCCATTCGCTCGGCCAACCCGACATCTGTAAGGCGAGCCGTGGCTCGTTCCCGACGATTTGCGGAATCAATCCCGCTATACATCAAAGGCATTTCGACATTTTGCAAGGCTGTCGTTCGAGCCAACAGGCTGAATGTTTGAAAGACAAAGCCAATCTTGCGGTTTCGAATCCCAGCCAGCGCGTCGATGTCGAGGTCGGCGACGTTTTCTCCCGCCAACCAGTATTCGCCTCCAGTCGGCCGGTCGAGGCACCCGATAAGGTTCATGAACGTCGACTTGCCGGACCCTGAGGGGCCCATCACAGCAACAAATTCGCCGGGCTCGATCGCTATTGATACACTGCGCAACGCAGGCACAACGTTATCGCCAAGGTGATAAGTGCGCCCCAAGTTCTTGGTTTGGATAAGTGGATCAGCCATGCTGGACCTAGAGGCCGGCGCCGGTCAGGCCGCGGCCACGGGCCGGTGCGGCGGCCCCCACGATAATTTTATCACCTGCCGTAATTTCACCGTCGACCAATTCAGTCAGGCTGCCATTTGTGATTCCGTAGCGGATGGCTACCGCTCTAGGGCTGCCATCTTCACCTAGGACCCATATCCGTCCTTGCTGATTGGTTTGAGCTTGTGCGTTACGGCGTTGCCCAGACATCTCCGCGAAACGGATGCGCTGCTCTTCTGTAAGAATCGTGACCAGTTGCTGGTTAAATTTCTTGCGCCCCTCACGAACCGCTTTCATGAGCTCTTCTTGCCCGCCTCCCTGCGAACGGATGCTTCGCACCGTACGACCCAATTCCTGTCCGAATTCCTGTGCCTGTGATTGTTGCGCTTCGGTCAGCGACAGCTCCTCGACCATTCTGGCAAATTGCGCAGCCAGGTTGCCACCTTGCCCCCGCTGGGTGCCGCCACCGCCACCAGTACCGCCTTGCGCGGGTGCATAATTCTTGGGCCGAAAGCGGAGGGCGGTATTGGGTATACGCAAGACATCTTTGCGCTGAACCAGCACGACATTCACGTTGGCGGTCATCCCAGGCAGCAACAGCTGCAGCGCGTTGTTGGCGGTCACAATCACGGTGTAGGTGACGACGTTCTGTACTACTAGCGGTGCTTGACGGATTTGTTTGACGCGACCGCGGAAGGTCTGTCCTCCATGGGCGTCGACTGTAAACTCAACCTGTTGCCCGACTTGGATTTGGCCAATATCAGCTTCGTCAATATTGGCTTCCACCTGCATCTGCCGCAGGTCCTGTGCGATGGTGAACAGCACGGGGGCATTCAGGCTTGCCGCGACAGTTTGCCCAAGGCTGACCTGCCGGTTGATCACTACTCCGTTGACTGGCGCGCGGATGAAGGTGCGCTCCAAATCTATCAGTGCTTGCTCAAGACTGGCTTCACGCTGCTGTACCTGGGCGCGGGCATTTTCGATCTGCGCTTGGGCCACTTCGATCTGCGCCTGAGCGCTGCGCAGTGCAGCTTCGCTCGAACGCGTTTGCGCGGACGAACTATCGGCCTGAGACCTGGCCTGCGTGACCTCGCGGTTAGACGCGACACCTCGGGAAAGCAATTCCTCCTTGCGGGCTAATTCGCGCTGCGCTTCGTCATCGGTAGCGCGCCGGTTCTCGAGGTTGGCTTGGGCACTGGCCAGGTCGGCCTTGGAGCGTGCCTTGGCCGCGGTTTGCATGGATACATTGGCTTTGGCGATGGCGAGGTCGGCCTCAGCTTGGCGCAGCCGGGCCTCGAATGACTGCGGATCGATACGCGCGATCAACTGCCCTTCCTTAACTTTAGTATTGAAGTCGGCGTTTAACTCGGAGACCTGGCCCGAGACTTGGGTGCCGACGTCCACTGTGACCACGGCGCCCAGCGTCCCCGACGTCGAGATTGAGCTGACAACATCGCCGCGATCCACGGCGCCAAAGCGATACTCAATGTCGCTGCTGTCGCCGCCGCGTAGCCCAATAATAGCGCCGACAACAATGACGACGGCAACAATTCCCGCTGCGGCCAACTTGCCGCGTGACCATTTCATCATGACCTAACCCGCCGGGATCACGACGGCGGGCGTACGGCCCGTCAGGGGTATGCGGTGCGGAAGCGCCCGAAAAATGGAACGACTCAAGCTCCGACGTTCCTCATCGGGCAAACTCCGACTGAGATCAACTAAGTAGTCGTGGATTATCATCTGAATGGCACCTGTCTGAAGCCTGAGTTCATGGAATGCATTGTTTGCGGCTGCAAGATCGAATGGATCTGCGGCCATCGTGCGTGCTACGCCGCGTTGCGCTTGCCGCAGTGTGCGGGTCCTCTTCCGGAGGACTTTTCTGTTTTCTTGGAATAACTCAAAAGCGAGCTGGCGAGACTGCGGTTCGAGCGCCATGAAAGCAGGCGACGCCTGGAAGGCGGCGCTCCATGAGTCGCCGGCGAGGACGGGCATACGTCCGCCGCCTGCTACCACAACCGTAATGAAAATGCCGATCACAAAAAGGTTCAGCGCCAAAGATATGGTCAGCAAGGTGCTGAGAATACGGCGACGTCCGATGGCCATCTATTCCTCCAAAGACTCAATCATGTTGAGGACTTCGTCGCCCCCGGCAATGCTGTGCAGGTCGAACACGTTATCGCCAAGGGCTGTACTAGCAGGCAGACCCGCCACGCCAAGGTAGACCCCGCCTAGCATGGCGGCAGCTAATATCGCCGGCCGCCAAACCGGACGCGCGACAATTGTCCAGATCCAGTACGCGGGGGTTTCTTTAGAGATGGTCGCCACTCGCGCCATCAGAGCGTCACTCGGCATCGGCGCCGGGACCGCGTCAAGCATGCGCTCAAGTGCTTCGGCACGGCGCAACGCGAACTGCGCATCGGTCGATTGAGCTAGCAACCTGTCTGCCGCCTCGCGTTCATCGGCTGTCCAGTCGCTGCGGACCGATCCACAACGATCCAACAGCGATTCAAAATCGCTCGCCGTCATCGATTTCATTTTGTTCATCACCATTCCTCCAACAGGTCACCTGCGAGGTCTTTGAGCTGCGTTTTGAGTGTTCGCCGCGCACGGGCCAACAAAGACTCCACGGCGTCAACCGACACGGCAAGGGCTTCGGCCGCCTCTTGTTGGCTGAAACCTTGGTAATACACCAACGTGAGTGCTTGTTTTTGCCGTGTAGGCAGGCCATCGACCGCGCCGCCCACTGTTCGCCGCAACGCGTGATCACGCGCCACTGTGGCGCCGGCGGTATTCGGATCAGCCTGCTCCGCCACAACGTCGAGAGAGGTTGTGCGGCGTGCCCGTTGCCGGTCGATACACTGATTAATCGCAACCCGAAACAGCCAGGTCTTCACCTTTGCGCCGCCGGGCTCCCAGGTCTCGGCCTTGCGCATTAGCCGTACCATCGTTTCCTGCGCGACGTCTTCCGCCTCTGCCTGGTCGCGCAACATGTGCCACGCATAGCCAACAAGGGCGCTGAGGTGCCGTCGCGTGATCTCATTCCATGCCTCCTTATTCCCGTCGGCGAGACGGGCAACAAGGACGTCATCGGAGAGGCTAGCTGTGTCATCAGCCCGGTCGCCGCGCGTGTGTTCGCCCGCGCTCATCCAGGCCGTCTGACTAACGGCGAAGGCTGGACCCAACGGTTTGGCCCCCCTGCGATAGTTCCCCGTCAGCCATTGCCCCGTCGCCATCGAGATC
>JAPKDI010000112.1 GCA_026421105.1 Alphaproteobacteria bacterium
GCGCGTTCGAAAGGCGCGAGTTGCGTCAGT
The DNA here is from genome assembly GCA_026421105.1 of Alphaproteobacteria bacterium. Next base: position 31 of record JAPKDI010000112.1, read on the forward strand.
TGGGAGCCGATATGAACAGTGACCCCGCGTACGTTAAGTCCAGGTAGCGCGGCCGCCTTGGCAAAGGCACTCCGCGCCTCTGGCCATGGGATGCCGAACTTGTTCTCCTTGAGGCCGGTCGAGATCTTGTGGTGTGTCCCAGCGTCGACGTCCGGATTGATTCGGATGGCAATATCGACGGATGCGTTTCCGGCCTGCGCCACGTCGCTGAGGGCCACGAGTTCGGGCTCGGACTCGACATTGAACTGCAGGATGCCGGTTTCGAGTGCGAACGCCATTTCGGCGCGGGTTTTGCCGACGCCCGAAAAAACAATCTTATCGGGCGCGACGCCAGCTGCACGGACTTTGCGAATCTCTCCTTCGGAGACGACATCGGCGCCAGCACCTTCGTCGGCCAGGGTGCGAATGACCGCAAGGTTATCGTTAGCCTTCACCGCGTAGTAGATCCCGACGTCAAGACCCGTTAACGCGTCCGCAAAAACGCGGTAGTGGCGTTGTAGCGTCGCGGTCGAATAGCAATAGAACGGCGTGCCAACAGCATCAGCCAGGGCAGGCAATGGAACGTTTTCGGCGTGCAGGACGCCGCCCTTGTAGGTGAAATAGTCCACGGAACAATCCTCGCGGCTAGGACCGCAGTTCTTCTTTCTGGTCAAGCGGGGGCTGAAGATCACTCTTCTTGCCGCACGTGGATAGGCCGGTGCCGAGGGCAACGGCAACGATAAAAATAATCAGGAGCCGGGTCACGCAACCTTCCTGCGAAATGCGGTGATTTGCTCGCGGACCTTCGAGGGCGCGGTGCCTCCGTAACTGGTTCGGCTCGCCACTGAAGATTCAACGGACAAGACCGCCTTAACACCCGGCGTCAGCCGCGCGTCGATGTTTTGTAGATCTTCGTCGGTCAGCCCGGCCAGGTCCGCGCAGTTGTTTTCTTCCGCCAGCCGCACCGCGCGACCGGCGATGTCATGGGCCTCGCGAAATGGCACATCGGCCTCGCGCACCAGCCAGTCTGCGAGGTCGGTCGCCGTAGAAAAGCCTTGTGCCGCGGCGGCCCGCATTGCTGGGGCATGCACGGTCAGGTCCTGGATCATGCCGGTCATCGCCGCAACTGAGAGCTCGAGGGCGTCGTATGCATCGAATACCGGTTCTTTATCCTCTTGCATGTCCTTGAAGTAGGTCAGCGGGAGCCCTTTGAGGGTGATGAGTAGTGCAGCGAGATCGCCGATCACCCGACCGGCCTTGCCCCTCACGAGTTCTGCTGCGTCGGGGTTCCGCTTTTGCGGCATCATCGACGAGCCGGTGCTGAACGCATCCGAAAGCGTGACAAAGCGAAATGGTGCGCTCATCCAGATCACGATTTCTTCGGCGATTCGAGACAGGTGCACCGACGTAAGGGCACAGGCGGCAAGAAATTCGATCGCGAAATCGCGGTCCGACACGGCATCAAGCGAGTTTCCCGCGGGCCTGTCAAAGCCGAGTGCCGACGCCGTCTGGTGCCGATCAATTGGGAACGAAGTGCCCGCAAGTGCGCCCGCACCAAGTGGGGCCTCGTTGAGCCGCGTCCGTGCATCCATCATCCGCCCACGGTCGCGTTCAAACATCTCGACGTAAGCCAGCAAATGATGGCCGAAGGTTACCGGCTGCGCGGTTTGTAGATGCGTAAATCCGGGCATGATGGTTTCGGCGTGTTCTTCGGCCCGGTCCAACAGGCCGCGCTGAAGGGCCTTAAGGCCCTCATCAAGGGTATCCAGTGCATCGCGGACCCACAGCCGGAAATCGGTTGCGACCTGGTCGTTTCGCGACCGCGCGGTGTGCAAGCGCCCTGCGGGCGCCCCAATAAGGTCTTTAAGGCGCGCTTCCACGTTCATGTGGATGTCTTCGAGCTGCGCGTTGAAAACAAAGGTCCCGCCGTCAATTTCCGCTTCGACAGTATCGAGGCCCTTTAGGATCGAGTCCCCGTCGCCAGCCGAAATGATCCTGCATTCCACCAGCATCCGACAATGAGCCCGTGACGCCGCGATATCCTGCTTGTAGAGCCGCCGGTCAACATCGATGGACGCATTGATCCTCTCCATGATCGCCGCCGGGCCCACGGCAAACCTGCCACCCCATAGGGCGTTCGCGGTTATCTTTTTGTCTGACTTGACGCTCATGATCGGTCTCGGACTGTTGCGGGCATCATACAGGCGTGCGACTCCCCGCGGCTAGGGCACTTGGCGCCCACCGGAAACCTTCGTTGAGGTGGCAGCGCTTAGCGCGTGGGGACGGGTTCGTCGCCGGCGTAGTCGTAGAATCCACGGCCGGTCTTGCGGCCCAACCATCCGGCCTCCACATACTTCACAAGCAGCGGACACGGTCGGTATTTGGAATCCGCGAGGCCTTCGTACAGGACCTGCATGATCGCGAGGCATGTATCTAGGCCAATAAAGTCAGCTAGTTCCAGCGGACCCATTGGGTGATGGGCACCGAGCTTCATGCTGGTGTCGATGGCCTCAACCGAGCCTACGCCTTCGTAAAGCGTGTAGATCGCTTCGTTGACCATCGGTAAGAGAATCCGATTGACGATAAATGCCGGAAAGTCTTCGGAAACGGCCGGCGTTTTGCCCATTGCGAGGGCAACCGCCCTCACGGATTCGAAAGTCGGAACGTCCGTCGCTATACCCCGGATGATCTCGACAAGCTCCATGAGCGGCACCGGGTTCATGAAATGCAAGCCGATGAACTTGTTTGGCCGGTCGGTTGTCGACGCGAGCCGGGTAATCGAGATGGACGACGTATTGGTGGCGATGAGTGCGTCCGGCCTGAGGGCTGGGCATAAGGACTCGAATATCTTGCGCTTGGTATCTTCGGCTTCGGTGGCGGCCTCGATCACAAGGTCGGCGTTCTTCAACGGACCGTAGTCGACGCCCGTTTCAATTCGAGTCATCGCAGCGTCACGATCAGTACCGCTGATCTTCTCGCGCTTAACTTGTCGGTCCATGTTGCGCTGGATGGTGCCCACCGCTTTGTCTAACTTGTCCTGGCTGATATCTATTAACTTGACGGTATACCCCGCCAGCGACGCGACGTGAGCGATCCCGCTGCCCATCTGGCCGGCGCCGACGATGCCGATCTCTTTAATGTCGACGGACGCCGAATCATTTTTGATCGTTACTGGCGCATTCATAGCTAGCCCGCCTTCTTCAGTTCTTCTTCGAGTTCGGGAACGATCTTGAAGAGATCGCCGACGATGCCGTAGTCGGCCACCTGGAAGATCGGTGCCTCCTCGTCTTTGTTGATGGCGACGATGACTTTGCTGTCTTTCATCCCGGCGAGATGCTGAATGGCGCCGGATATGCCAACGGCGACATAGAGCTCGGGCGCGACGATCTTGCCGGTTTGGCCGACCTGGTAGTCGTTCGGTACAAAGCCCGCGTCCACTGCGGCGCGACTAGCGCCAACGGCTGCGCCGAGAAGGTCCGCGACCTTCTCTAGCATCGCGAAGTTTTCGCCGTTCTGCATTCCGCGGCCGCCCGAAATGATGACCCGCGCGCTTGTCAGCTCTGGTCGTTCGGAGGCCGAAAGCTCCTGGCTCACGAAGGTCGAAAGGCCCGTATTTTCTGCCGCCGCGACGTCTTCAATCGTGGCGCTGCCGCCTTCGGCCGCGGCCGCATCGAAGCCTGTGGCGCGAACCGTGATCACTTTTGTCGCATCGCTCGATTGGACGGTGGCCATGGCGTTGCCAGCGTAGATCGGCCGAACGAAGGTGTCGGACGATTCGATTTTCATGATGTCGGAGATTTGGGCAACATCGAGTAACGCGGCGACGCGTGGCATGACGTTTTTGCCACTTGTCGTGGTGGGCGCTAGCAGCGCAACGTAGTTGCCTGCGAGGCCGACCAGGAGCGGCGTTAGGTTCTCTGCCAATGGATTGGCGTAAGCGGCGTCGTCCGCCTTGAGAACTTTGGAAACCCCCGCGACCTTGGCAGCCGCCTCGGCTGCGGCACCGCAATTTTGGCCCGCGACCAGAACGTGAACGTCACCGTCCAGTTGGCTTGCCGCGGTGATGGCGCTGTGGGTGGCGGGCTTAACCGACTCGTTATCGTGTTCGGCGAGGACAAGTACAGACATCAGATTACCTTTGCCTCGTTACGGAGTTTGCCGACCAACTCGGCGACAGTCTCAACTTTGATCCCTGCCTCCCTCTTCAGTGGCTCTTCCACCTTCAAGGTCGTAAGGCGCGGCGCGACATCGACGCCGTAGTCTTCCGGTGTCTTCTCATCGATCGGCTTTTTCTTGGCCTTCATGATGTTGGGCAGCGACGCGTAGCGTGGCTCGTTCAGCCGCAAGTCGGTTGTCACAACGACAGGCATCTTGAGCGCAATGGTCTCAAGGCCGCCGTCGACTTCGCGGGTGATATTCGCCGTATCGCCGTCCAACTCGATCTTGGAAGCGAAAGTGCCTTGGGCCCAACCCAACAAAGCGGCCAACATCTGGCCGGTTTGGTTGCTGTCGTCGTCGATGGCCTGTTTGCCAAGGATGATCAGGTCGGGCTTTTCGGCCTCGACGATGGCTTTCAAAAGTTTGGCCACAGCGAGCGGCTGAAGTTCGGCGTCAGTTTTGACGAGGATGCCGCGGTCGGCGCCCATGGCGAGGGCAGTACGGATGGTTTCCTGTGCTTGCTGCGGGCCCATCGACACGGCGACAATTTCTTCGGCCTTGTTGGCCTCCTTGAGGCGAACGGCCTCCTCGACGGCTATTTCGTCGAATGGGTTCATCGACATTTTGACGTTGGCGAGTTCGACGCCTGAGTTATCGGACTTCACGCGAATCTTGACGTTGTAGTCAACCACGCGCTTGACCGCGACGAGCACTTTCATCGTCGGCTCACTCCCTCAATTTGTTTCGACCCAGTCAGTCTCTTAGCGAGGGCCAAGGGTCTCGATAGGCCTCAGGCTTGTGTGCGGCGCAGCGTAAGCATTTTGCATGTGCGAAGTCAATCAAATGAAAGCCGTGTAACGCGCAGTTTTGCGCCTTTTAGCGGTTCGCGCCGGGCCGCCACAGGATATCACCGGCGCCCTTTTCGTTCAGGTAGCGGGCCGCAACAAACATGAGATCGGACAGCCGATTAAGGTACCGAACAGCCTCCGGGTTGACCGGTGCGATCTCGGCAAGCTCTGTAGCGAGACGCTCAGCCCGTCGGCACAC
>JAPKDI010000113.1 GCA_026421105.1 Alphaproteobacteria bacterium
TGGCGCACCTGCCCAGCAGCGGCGCCGGGGCGCTTCATCTCGAGATTGGTGCTTCCAGACAGCGAAAGCGGTTTCTTGTCTTTAGTATCACTCATCAATCAGGCCTTGATCACGCTGTCCACAGGGCGGAAGCCTTCCAAACGGTGGGCTTCACGTAGGAATCGATCCGTCAAAGCCCCGGGACGCAGGGCTGCATGTACCACATTTTCTCGACCGAAAGCCAAACCGATTTCCGAACTGGCTAGGCAGCGCACGAGGGCAAGCCCTGTTGCAGGGCCAGCGATCTTCCGGATGGCGTCTTCGGCAGCGTCCGCGGCCGTGATTACGGCGGCAACGCCTTGCTCACGGATGCCGGCCCGAACCTTCTCAAAACCCGACACAACTAGGCCCGCGCGGCGCCCCATGGCAAGAAGATCCACGGTCCGGCGCAGCAACTGGTCCTCGACGACATCCACCAACCCGAGGTCGGCGCCAACTTCGCGGCGCGCGGCACGAACGAACAACTTGCGACGCAGCGCACCCGACAGAGCATCCCGCGTCGCCGTCACCCAATAGCCGTGTCCCGGCAGGCGCTCGGCCACATCCGGGACGACGGTCCGCTCGGGCGAGACCACAAAACGCACCATCGTCTCTTTAGGGCACACCTCACCCGTCGACAGACAGCGCCGCTGCGGATCGTTCCGGGGCTCGATCATGGCGTTGGGTCCGGGCAAATCTACTCCTGCGCCGTGTCCGTCTCGGCGGGAGCCTCAGCCGCGGCATCCGCCTCTCCCTCGGGCGCGGGTTCGTCGTCGAACCAGTGCGCCCGCGCGATCATGATAATGGCGTTGGCCTCTTCCTCGCTGAACCCTGCGTCGGGCAACGTCTCTATCAACTCATCACCCGCCAAGTCGCCGAGATCATCGAGTGTTTTGACCTCTGCTTCACCAAGAGTGACCAGCATCTCGGCTGTCAGGCCGTCGATCGCCGCGATGTCATCCGAGACACCGAGTTCCTTGCGCCGATCGTCGAGATCGCGATTGCGCTTCTCAATAAATGCCTGCGCACGGCTTTGAAGTTCGATAGCGACGTCTTCGTCGAAGCCCTCGATCGACGAAATCTCGCTGGCCTCGACCGTGCCGACGTCGTCTACGGTGGAGAACCCTTCGGTGACGAGCAATTGCGCGATCATCTCATCGACGTCGAGCGTGTCGATGAACATCTGGCTCCGTTGACGGAACTCTTCTTGCCGGCGCTCAGACTCTTCTGCCTCGGTCAAAACATCGATGTCCCAACCACTGAGCTGAGAGGCGAGCCGTACATTCTGACCACGCCGCCCGATGGCGAGCGACAATTGCTCATCCGGCACCACGACTTCGATCCGCCGCGTCTCTTCATCGAGCACGACCTTGCTCACCTCGGCGGGAGCAAGCGCATTGACAATAAACGTCGCATCATCGGGCGACCATTGAATGATATCGATCTTCTCGCCCTGGAGTTCGTTAACCACGGCTTGAACGCGGCTTCCCCGCATCCCGACGCAAGCCCCAACAGGATCAATACCGGAGTCGTTCGACATCACCGCGATTTTGGCCCGGCTGCCCGGATCACGAGCTACCGCCTTGATTTCGATGATGCTGTCGTAGACCTCGGGAACCTCTTGAGCGAACAGCATCGCCATGTATTTGGGGTGCGTGCGGGACAGAAAAACCTGAGGTCCGCGGAGCTCGCGCCGCACGTCGTAAATGTACGCGCGTACCCGGTCGCCTTGTCGGAAGTTTTCTCGCGGTAGCACCTCGTCGCGGCGAATGACCGCCTCTGAGCGGCCCAGGTCGATCGTGACGTTGCCGTATTCGACGCGCTTTACGATGCCATTCACGATCTCGCCGATCCGGTCTTTATACTCTTCGTATTGTCGTTCGCGCTCTGCCTCGCGCACTTTTTGGACGATGACCTGCTTGGCGGTCTGTGCGGCGACGCGGCCAAAATCGATCGGCGGCAGCGGCTCTGCAATGATGTCGCCGACTTGTGCGTCGGGATTGCGCTCGCGCGCTTCGGCAAAACTGATTTCGGTTGCGTCGTTCTCGATATCTTCGGCGACTTCGAGACAACGGAAGATTTTGATCTCGCCGGTCGTACGATCGATCTCGGCCCGGATGTCGTTCTCCATGCCGTATTTCGAACGCGCTGCTTTCTGAATCGCCTCTTCCATCGCCAGGATGACTGTGTCGCGTTCAATGACCTTTTCGCGCGCGACGGCATCCGCGATTTGCAGGAGTTCGATTCTGTTTTGGCTCGTCACAGGAGCCGCTTGTGCTGTGCTCATCGTCTTTACCCTTGCGGCCGCGCCATTGCGGTCTGTTTGATTAGATCGTCGGTCATGAGAAGTTTGGCGGTAGCAATATTGGCTACTGGTACCGAGAAAGTGCCAGTGTCGGTTTCAATTTTTACGTCCTCGGTATCGAGGCCAAGAAGTTTGCCCTTGAAGCGCTTGCGTCCGTCGATCGGCTGCTGCGCCTCAAGGCGTGCATCGAATCCGCTAAAGCGACGGAAGTCATCGGCGGCGGTCAGGGGGCGGTCGATACCGGGTGAACTGACCTCTAGGACATAGGCACTGGGAATGGGATCCTCGACATCGAGGAGCGCAGAGACTGTGCGACTAACATCCGCACAGTGATCTGCCGTGATGCCGCCATCATCGAGTGATTGGCGCACCTGGGAGTCCAGTGTTTCAACCATGACCTGCAGCGTGGGCGATTCGTCGCCACCACTGAGGCGCACGCGAACAACCCGATAGCCCATGGCATCAAGTGACGGCGTAATAATCTCTTCAACCTTTCGGACGGGCACGGTTGGCGCTCCGGTAATAAAAAAAGTGGGCTTCCGCCCACTCCCCCGCCTGCTGAGGCAAGCGATATTATTATTGTTGGCCAGATAATAGGATGATTCTGCCCGGCTTCAAGCCCCTTCGGTGCCGCGCGGGCGCCGCAAAAACCTGAAATAGAGCGGTTGCCGGCCAGCCTCGAGCGCTTTGCCCTCGAACCGGGTGGTGATTGCGTCCGCCGGGCGCTCGCGCCAATCGGCGGCCCGGCGCGCTGTCCACTCAAAGGCACCATGCGCTCGCACCCGGGCTAGCGCCCAACGACAATAGTACGAATGATCGCTGGCGAAGCGGAGCTCAGCCCCGTCACGCATGACCCGAGCGAGCATGTCGAGGTTTTCTCGGTTGATAAACCTGCGGCCATGATGCCGGGCTTTCGGCCAAGGATCCGGGAAGAGCAGAAAAACACGGTCAAACACCGCGGGGGCGAGCTGCGGGAGTAAAGGCCGCACATCTTCGTGAAAAACCCGGATGTTGGTGAGATCGGCCTCATCAATGAACCGCGCGAGCGTCGCGACACCATTGCGAAACGGCTCGCACCCGAGAAAGCCAATGTCGGGGTGGGCGGCAGCTTGCGCGGCCAGATGCTCGCCCGCTCCAAACCCGATTTCGAGCCACACTGGCGTGGTCGGCGGGAACAATGCCGCCGGATTGCCATCCGGCATATCGGGCGCCGTTACCCCGAATCGGTCAAGCACCGCCTCGAGCCGTGCGCGGCGGCGCGGGCCGAGGGTATGGCCGCGGCGGCGCCCGTAGAAATGGGGTTTGTCGGTGGGCTTTGTGCCCGGAGCGTGAACCACCCCTTGCTGCAGATCTAGCCGAGCGCCGACTTAATGGCGTCGACGAGGTCTAGGCGCTCCCAGGAAAAGCCGCCGTCGGCATCCGGTTCACGACCAAAATGGCCATAAGCGGCCGTGCGGGCGTAGATCGGCTTGTTGAGCCCGAGGTGCTCGCGAATGCCGCGTGGGCTGAGATCCATGACTTTGGGCAAAATCGCCTCAAGCTGCGCCGCGTCAACACCGTTTGCCGCACCGAGATCGACATAGAAGGACAGCGGCTTGGACACGCCGATGGCATAGGCAACTTGGATTGTGCACCAGTTCGCCAACCCCGCACCCACGACGTTCTTTGCAAGATAGCGCGCGGCATAGGCCGCTGAGCGGTCAACTTTGGTCGGGTCTTTGCCGGAGAAAGCGCCGCCGCCATGGGGGGCCGCACCGCCATAGGTGTCGACGATGATTTTGCGCCCGGTAAGACCGGCGTCACCGTCGGGCCCCCCGATCACAAACTTGCCGGTTGGGTTTACGTAGAACTCGTCCTCAGCGCACATCCAGCCATCGGGCAGCGCGCCAAGGACATAGGGACGGACGATCCCGCGAATATCATCTTGCGATAGGCCTTCGGTGTGTTGGGTTGAGACCACCACGGATTGGGCCCCGACGGGTTTCCCGTTCTCGTAGCGCAGCGTGACCTGGCTCTTGGAATCAGGGCCAAGGCCCTTTTCTTTACCGGCATGCCGGGCCGTCGCCATATCGCGCAAGATCCGGTGCGAGTAATGGATCGGCGCCGGCATCAGCGATGGTGTCTCATCGCAGGCATAGCCGAACATCAGGCCCTGATCGCCCGCGCCTTCGTCCTTGTTTCCAGCCGCATCGACGCCTTGCGCAATGTCAGCCGACTGTGAGTGAAGGTGGATTTCTACGGACGCATTTTTCCAGTGGAACCCGTCTTGCTCGTATCCGATGTCGCGCACGGCATCGCGCGCGATTTGCTCGACCTGATCGAGCACTGATGCCGGACCGCGCACTTCACCAGCCAGAACAATGCGATTGGTTGTCGTCAGCGTCTCCGCCGCGACCCGTGACCCTGGGTCAGCCGCGAGATAGGCATCCACAACGGCGTCGGAAATTCGATCGGAGACCTTGTCGGGATGGCCCTCAGAAACTGACTCACTTGTGAACAGGTAGCTTGGTCGTATCATCAGGAATCCCCAGGTTTTGAAGGCGAAATACACTTTGGGCGCTGCCGCGCGGAAACGTCCTGCGGCAGCGGACCTGATTTATTGAAAAGTTTGGCGGGCGGGTCAAGTATTCGCTGGGCGCAGGCTACTCGCTGACCGGGGTTTCTCCTGCGCCAACTGCCTTGACGAGCTCGTAGATGCGCTTACGGGTGTTGCGATTATCGATCCTGTAGTAGGCCCGTACCAACTCGAGCGTTTCACGCCGTAACATGTCCTCGTCGTAGGTAGCCTGCTGAACCTCGCTGGCCGAGGGCGGCTGAGAGCCCATATCGCACGGCATTTCAACGAAGAAGAATGACACCGGTACCTCGAGGACTTTACAGAACT
>JAPKDI010000114.1 GCA_026421105.1 Alphaproteobacteria bacterium
GGATCGACTGGCGTTGGGCCGCTCGGCGGCGGTCGCCTGTCCGGACGTCTTGCCATTCAACATTTACTCCAACCATCATGATAGGCAGGTTCGAGCTAGATCACCCAGCTAACCCGCCCAATCGGCCGCGCGGTGCGGCGCACCTTGTGGACTGACCGTTTTGAATTGCTATCGATTCATGGCAACTTCGCTCCTAGTCCACAAACGGCCCAGGCAGCCAACCAGAAATGTCCGACCGAGATACCGAGATCGCCGGAAACCTAACCAATCCAGAGGTGTGGATTCGCCTTGTCTTCATGCTCCTCTACGCCGCAGCCTTTTATCTCGCGGTGTGGGTCGGCGGCGCCGTCGCAGTGATCCAACTCGCATTCAAGTTGATCTCGGGCAAGTCGATACCGCGCTTGGCGGTATTCGGCACAAACCTTGGCACCTACCTAAGCCAGGTTTTGGCTTTTGAGACCTTCGGTAGTGAGCGGCGTCCCTGGCCGATGACCCCCTTCCCGGCCTCCGCGGGCGCACCTGGGCGGGCAGCAGGTCGGCAACAGCCTGCCAATCGAACGCGGGTCGTCAAAACGGCGGGTCGGCAGAACCAAGACGAAAAGAAGTAGCGGCACTACGCTGCGGCGCGGTTGTCTCCCAACAAAGACAAGATGCGGTCTGCAGCCTCGACGATATTGCTGCCCGGCCCGAATATCTCTGCAACGCCCGCTTTGAACAAAAATTCATAGTCCTTTGGCGGAATGACCCCGCCGACAACAACCACTATATCGCCACCACCTTCTTCGCGCAGCGCATCAATCAGTTGCGGAATGAGAGTCTTGTGCCCCGCGGCCTGCGACGATATCCCGACGACATGGACGTCGTTCTCGATTGCCTGCCGAGCCGCCTCTTGCGGTGTCGCAAACAAAGGGCCGATGTCGACATCAAAACCAATATCAGCCATTGCCGTTGCGATGACCTTGGCGCCACGATCGTGCCCATCCTGACCCAACTTGGCGACCAATATTCGGGGGCGACGCCCGACCCTTGCCGCAAAACGATCCGCTGAATGCCGGGTTCGAGCAAAACCGTCGTCGTCTTCGAATGCCTTACCATAAACGCCCGAGACAGCCATCGTTTGGGCGCGATGGCGGCTGAATACATCTTCCAATGCCGCCGACACCTCGCCCACTGTCGCGCGACTGCGAACCGCCTCGACGCTTAAGGCTAATAAGTTCCCATCGCCTCGTGCACCGTCACGCAGCGCATCAAGCGCTTTTGCAACGGCATTAGAGTCGCGGGTGTTCCGAATTGTATTCAGTCGCTCAATCTGTTGTGCGCGCACTTTTTGATCGTCGACTTCAAGAAGCTCGATGTCGTCCACGGTATCAAGACGGTATTTGTTGACGCCAACGACGACCTCTTCACCCCGGTCGATCCGCGCCTGTTTCTTGGCCACGGACTCTTCTATTCTCAATTTTGGTAATCCCTGAGCGACGGCTTTCGTCATACCGCCAACTTCTTCAACTTCGACGATGAGTTTTCGCGCCTCTTCAATCAAGGAATCGGTGAGTGACTCGACGTAATGCGACCCACCGAGAGGGTCGATGACGTTCGAAATTCCCGTCTCTTCGGCCAATATGAGCTGTGTATTGCGGGCGATGCGCGAAGATAATTCGGACGGCAGGGCCAGCGCCTCGTCGAAAGCATTGGTGTGCAAGCTCTGGGTCCCTCCAAGGACGGCCGCCATCGCTTCGTAAGCCGTGCGTACGACGTTGTTGTGCGGATCCTGTTCGGTTAGGGAAACGCCGGATGTCTGGCAATGGGTCCGCAGCGAGAGTGAGCGCGGGTCTTTCGGCGAAAAGCGCTGCATCAATTCGGCCCAAAGAAACCGCGCCGCACGAAGCTTCGCGACTTCCATGAAGAAGTTCATGCCGATGCAGAAAAAGAATGAAATCCGGGGCGCGAAGGCATCGACGTCCATACCGGACGCTATCGCAACTTTGACATACTCCAATCCGTCCGCGAGCGTGTACGCGAGTTCTTGCACCAGCGTCGCGCCGGCCTCCTGCATATGGTAGCCCGAGATCGAAATCGAGTTAAACCGCGGCATCTCTTTGGCCGTATAGCCAATAATATCGGAGACAATCCGCATCGATGGTTCTGGCGGGTAGATGTAGGTATTCCGCACCATGAACTCTTTGAGAATATCATTCTGGATCGTGCCGGAGAGCTTTTCAGCTGGCACGCCCTGCTCTTCCGCCGCGACGATGTAGCCCGCCAGCACCGGCAACACCGCACCGTTCATCGTCATCGACACGCTCACGCGGTCGAGTGGGATTCCGTGGAAAAGGATTTTCATATCTTCAACAGAATCAATCGCCACGCCGGCTTTGCCGACATCGCCTTCAACCCTCGGATGATCGGAATCGTACCCCCGGTGGGTTGCGAGATCGAACGCCACCGACAGTCCCATCTGGCCAGCCTCTAATGCCTTGCGATAGAACGCGTTCGATTCTTCGGCGGTCGAGAACCCGGCATATTGACGGATGGTCCACGGCCGATTGGCGTACATCGTAGACCGCGGGCCCCGAAGATAGGGCGCAAAGCCCGGCACATCAGTAGCCGCGCGCGGCCCCTCATCCTCGCGGGTATAAAGCGGCTTGACCGCAATCCCTTCAGGGGTGTGCCAGATCAGGTCGTCTAGAGACTTGTCCCGGAGCTCTTTTTGCGCCTGACCGCGCCAGTCAGCGAGCGTCGGTTTCGGAAAATCAGCCATGAACTCCACTCTTCGCAGATGCGAAATGAGTATGAGAAACCAAGGTTGATGGTGTCAAACCCGGCCCGCCAGATTAGGAGTCCTCCAGTAAAATTGCGGTGACGCCACCTTGCGGCGGGCGGCCCAAATCTGATTTGCTAGTCTAATGTCGCGTATTGCCATTCCCGACGAACCCAGTCAAACCGTCGCGGTCCTAGGGCCGACAAACACTGGGAAGACGCATTTGGCCATCGAGCGCATGATCGGCCATCGAAGCGGCATGATTGGCTTGCCGTTGCGCCTCCTTGCGCGCGAAGTTTTTGACCGGTTCACCGCGCTTTGCGCGCCGGATGAAGTCGCTCTGATCACGGGCGAGGAACGCATCATTCCGCCCGGCGCTAGATATTGGGTCTGTACGGTCGAGGCCATGCCGTTGTCGGTAGCGGTCGAGTTCCTCGCGGTCGATGAAATCCAACTGGCTGCAGATCCAGAACGTGGCCATACCTTTACCGATCGCATCCTCAACGCCCGTGGCACGAAAGAGACGATGTTCTTGGGCGCGGACACGATCGGCCCACTATTGCGCAGGACGATCCCTGGAATACGCATCGAACGACGACCGCGACTTTCCAAGCTCAGTTTCGCTGGACACACCAAATTGTCGCGCTTACCGCGCCGGTCAGCTGTGATCGCTTATCGCGCCGATGATGTCTACAACATCGCCGAGCGCCTACGGCGGCAGAAAGGCGGCGCCGCCGTAGTGATGGGCGCCTTAAGTCCGCGCACGCGAAATGCGCAAGTCGATCTCTTCGAAAACGGGGAGGTCGACTATTTGGTCGCGACTGATGCAATAGGAATGGGACTCAATCTGAGCATTGACCACATTGCTTTCGCATCGTTGCGCAAGTTCGATGGGCAACAAGAGCGCAGACTAACCGCGCCGGAGATCGGTCAGGTCGCCGGTCGCGCCGGGCGATACCTCAACCACGGCACCTTTGGAACGACCGGTGACGCACCCGCTCTGGACGGGGAGTTTGTTTCTGCCATCGAGGCACATAGTTATCGAGCGCTCGCGCACATTCGGTATCGCAACAGCGATCTCGACCTGTCGTCGGTGCCCGGACTTCTCACCAGCCTCGAAGCCCCACCGCGACTCCCGCACTTCCAGCCCGCCCTTGAGGCGGCCGATGTCCGAACGCTGCGAAGCCTATTTTGCGAACCAGATATCGCGCAGGCCGCGCGTTCACCGTCAAACGTTTCCCTGCTGTGGCAGGTCGCAACTATTCCCGACTTTCAACAAATGTTGCATGAGACTCACACCAACCTACTTGGGCGCGTTTTTCGTGCTTTAATTGGCCCGTCGGGGCGGCTACCAGATGATTTCCTCGCCAAGAACATTCAGCATCTCGATAGAATATCGGGCGACATTGATACCCTGCAAAATCGTCTGGCCCACATTCGAACCTGGACATACATCGCGCATCAAACTGAATGGGTGAATGACGCTACCCGCTGGCAAGCTCAGGCCTCGGCCGTCGAGGACCGCTTATCCGATGCGCTTCATGATCGCCTGACCCAGCGGTTCGTTGATCGCCATCACGTCGCGACACTGCGGCGGCTTCGTGCCGCGAATACGGCCAATATCAAGATCCATCAAGATGGTGACGTTTCTATCGACGAGGAGTCCGTCGGTCGCCTGCAGGGCTTGCGATTTATGCTCGACGAATCAGCTCCAAGATTTGACCGCAAGGCAATTCGACACGAGCTGATAGAAGAACTTGAGCAACGCGCGACGGCGATGTTGGGAAGCCCCGGCGAAGCATTCAACCTCGCTGGCCGCGAGATACTCTGGAACGGCAACGCCGTTGCGACGCTGGACAGTGGGGAGCATGTCCTGCGGCCTAAGCTACGCCTTTTCATCGACGACAGTTTACGCGACAGACCCATCGCAGCCGCAATCCGGGTTCGAATTGGCCAGTGGCTTGGACAGCACATTGCCAAGACATTCGCGCCGATGACGCAGATCACCGGGCCGGAAATGGACGGCCCCGGCCGCGGACTGCTCTTCCAGCTTCAAGAGCAGTTCGGCGCCGTGGCACGAAGCGATGTTCGCGAACTCGTAGACGCGCTGCCGAAATCTGCTCGGAAAGAACTGGCACGCCGCGGCATCAAGATTGGTCGGTTCTTCGTTTTCATGCCGGGCATGCTCAAAACGCGGCGCGCCACGCTAGCGTTCAACTTGGCGACTACCTTCGAGCACGCAGTGGCCCCACCTGTACCCGAGGGACGGGTCTCTTTTGATGTTTTGCCAAGCCACAATACCAGCATCCTCAATGCGTGCGGGTTTTGGCGTGTTGGCGAACGGGCTGTGCGGATCGACGCGCTGGAACGTTTGGGCCAGGTTCTTTCAGAAATGGAAACGACGATCGTCGTCGGACCTAA